>CACXDF010000129.1 GCA_902766325.1 uncultured Eubacteriales bacterium
ACATTCCCGTAACGTATGAGTTCAGTCTGGACGAATACGGCTATTACGAAAGCGTTTTGCCGACGTTTACGGACGAGGGCGTTTATACCGTATATTATAATGCATACGCCGATTACCACGAAGACGCAAGCGGAAGCTTTACCGTCAAGATCTTACATAATCTGCAACCGATAGAAGACGTCTACGACGCAAAAATGGAATACGTCGACTACTTTAACCCGTACGCTTATCACGGGCGCGTTACCAAAGAGACGAACGGCGTATTGGAAGACGTAACGCTTTGCGCGTTTATCGAAGTATGGGACGACTACGCCGGAGATTACGGCGCTTTCGTTCCGGTGGACGCGGATAACATGGGAGATCCGAATTTTGTTTTATCCTTTACCGTTCCGACCGAATATCCGATTACGAAAGGGCCTGATTACGACGAGAATGCGGAGCCTGTGTTCGATCCCGCTTACACGCAGCTCCTCGTTTACGGCGAGGAGCCGGGAGTAAAGGTCGCGTTGAGGAAAGACGTTGATTATACGATCGACGCAGACGGTAACGTCGTTGTTTTCGAATACAGAGCGGGGTCATCTCTCTTTATCCACGATACCCGTCCGATCATCAGAGTCGTAACGTCCGCAAGCCCGAGTACGATCACCTACGGAGATTCGTTTGATTGTACGTTTGAGGCTAATTCGACGGACATCGCGTCCTGCCAGGCTGCTTTGGCGGAAAAAGAATTGACCGACAGCGACGTAAACGCCGAGATCTGGTCTAAAATGAAGCTGTCGAGCAATTTCGGCTCCGTCGGCACGCATTCCATTATTGCTTTATATGAATCGTACGACTACGAATACGACGAGGATTATAACGAAATCTATCATTATTACAATTTGTATACCGTGCTCGACGGTTTCCGTGTGGTGCCGGGAGAGAGCGGTACGCTCGTTATCAATCCCAAAACGATAGGGATCTCGTGGGGCAATAACGAACTGATTTATAACGGTTCTTCCCAAGCGCCGTCCGCAACGCCGACGGGCGTTCGTTTCGGAGACGAAGTGAAGTTGACCGTTACGGGTAAACAAAAGAACGCCGGTAGCGGTTATACCGCGACGGTGACCGGTGTCAGCAACAGTAATTACGCTTTGCCCGATACCGGTTTGACCTGCGAATATTCGATCGGAAAAGCCACCCTCGACTTTACCGTTTCGATCGCCGATTGGAAGTACGGACAGAGTCAGAAAAACATCGTCTACTCCGGGACGTACGGCAACGGGACCAGAAGAGCATACGTAAAGAAATCCGGAGATCCCGATGCGGCGTATCAATCGATGAGCGGCAGTTACCCGACGGAAGTCGGAGATTACGTTCTGAAAGTGACTATCGATGAAACGTCAAACTACTTTGAAGGAGAAGATACGACGACCTTCTCGATCGAAAAAGCCGATATTAACCCGAGTTTGGCAATAACGGGCTGGACGTACGGAAACGAACCGAACGCGCCCAGCGTCAGCGGAAATACGGAAAACGGCGTCGTGACTTATTATTATAAGCTTACTTCCGAGGACGCCGACGCCTACGACGAGACCGTACCGACCGACGCGGGCAATTACACGATCAAAGCGGTCGTCGATGAAACCGAGCATTACAGCGGAAAAACGGTAACGAGTACCTTTACGATCGCAAAGAAAGCTCTTACCGTTACCGGTATCACGGCAAGCGACAAAACGTACGACGGCGACACTTCCGTAACGCTTGTCTACACGGGTATGGAAGTGGAAGGAATAGTCGATCAAGACGACGTTATCGTCACCGCGACGGGAGCTTTCGATAATAAGAATATCGGGAACAATAAGAACGTTGATTTTACCGAAATAGCGTTGGATGGCGCCGACGCGAATAATTATTCCGTTTCGGCGGGCAGCCAGGATCATGCGACGGCAAGTATCAGCGCGCGTACGGTCATTATCAGCGGCATCCTCGCCGAAGATAAAGATTACGACGGAACGACCGCCGCGACCCTCGATTACGACGAAGTGTACTTTGAGGGAGCCGTGGACGGCGACGAATTGACGATCACGGCGACGGGTACGTTCGCTGATAAAAATTATTCGGAGAGTGCGATGACCGTTTCTGTTACCGGGCTTACTCTCGGTGGCGGAGACGCCGCTAACTACGTTCTCGCGGGAGTGGGACAACAAACGGAAACGACCGCGTATATTAACCGAAAAGCCGTCTCCGTCAGCGGTATCGTCGCCGAAAACAAAGATTACGACGGTACGACCGCCGCGACGATCATATACGACAATGTGAACTTCGACGGGATCGTGGGCGGCGAGGCCCTGACCGTCTCCACGACGGGCACGTTCGCGAATAAGAACGCAGGAAGCAATAAGACAGTCACTTTCGGAGGATTGACCTTGGGCGGCAACGACGTCGCGAACTATTACGTTGCGGACGATAGCCAGGCGTATGCGACGGCAACGATCGCGGCGATCCCGGTAAAAGTGACAGGCATGACGGTCGCGGATAGAGTCTATAACGGTAGCGCC
>CACXDF010000130.1 GCA_902766325.1 uncultured Eubacteriales bacterium
CAAGAGTCCCAACAACGGAAACGAACGACGCCCTGATGAGTTTTGAATTCTCGAATGTCGAAACATTGGCAGGTGGGGCAAACGAAAGTGCAGGCGCCGCAACCGAGGCAGGCTTCGGAAAGTCCTTGCCAATCGGAAGAGGCAAACAGTTCTTTAAGATTCTCTTCTTTGAACTTGCTTAAGTCAAGGTGTGAGAAAGGTAACTTTTCGATGATCTCGCGCGTTTCTTTCTGTTGTTTTTCCACTTCCTTGCCGTCCGTCTCTTCTCCGTTATTATATAAGGATAAGACGGAAGCGCCCTTTTCGGTGTTGACGCGAAGATATAAACTATCAGCGGTCAAGAAGCACGTGACGTCTCCTTTAGGATCGGCGGCGTCGATGTCGAAGACCTTACAAAAACAGCTTTCTTCCGGTCTGCCGCAAGCAAGCGTGAAGACGACGGCGGCGTCTCTGCGAGACTTATAAAAGGTATCGACAGGCTCTTGCAGGAAGACGTTATCGAGGATGGCGAAAGACGCATAGTCGCAAGCGCGCACGCCGAACAGTACGAACGGTCCTTTCTCTTCGCGCACATCGATGATCTCTAAGTTTTTGCCGTCTTTTTTAAACTTCATCATGGTTTCCGATTGCGGGAAAAAGAAGTCCTTGGCCGACTTGACCGTTTTCAACGTATCCAAAGCCACTTCCGCGCCCGCCGCATAAGGGGCATAATTGACTTCGCCGGCCTTTTTAACGGGTAAAAAGAGGGGCATTTTTTCGGCGATCGTATCGAAAAACCGAGTGAGGTCTGCTCTATTTATTTTTATCATATTATTTGCCCTCCGTTGCGGTAAAAACTTTGTTCGGCTCGGTATCCCCTTCCGTATAGGACGTCAGCGGGGTCTTGCCCTCGTCGACTTCGCCGGCCTGGAACTCGCCGTACAGAGCGTCGATATCCTTGATGAACTTCCTGTTGAGAAGATGCAGGGGGATATGTTGAGGACAGACTCTGCTGCACTCGCCGCAGTCGGTACAACGACCGGAAACGTGGAAAGCGCGGATGATATGGAACAGTTGTTCCTCGAAGCAATCGGCGTTGGATTTGGCCGCGACGCCCGATTGCGGGTTATCGAATACGCACTTCAAGCAGGAACAAGCGGGACAGACGTTTCTGCACGCGTTACAACGGATACACTTGCTCAGTTCCGCGCGCCAGAACGCAAAACGCTCTTCTTCCGACATATTTTCCAGTTCTCTCACCTTAGAAAAGCGGTCTCCCACCGTCGTATCGACGGGCTCGCCGAGAATGATCGTTTCGTCGGAAACAACGTGCTTTTTACCCTTGCAGGCAAGGCACTTTTCGAGTAAGACTTCGCTCTTTTTTATCGTCTTTTGCCCGTATAACGTATCGAGCACGGCGTTTTCTCCGTCGTACTTTTCGGCGGTGATGCCGGTTACGCCCTTTTCCGTCAATTTATATTCGGCAAGTTTCCCTTGGCACTCCACGCCGATCACGTACACGTTTTCGCGCTTGATACGGTGTTCTTTGACGAGCTCGTTAAAGCTGTAAGTGTCGCACGGCTTTAAAAATACGGCCGTCTTGCCTTCTTTTTTGGAGATGTCGATAAGATATTTGGAGAGGTTGGCTCCGCAAAAATCGTTATAAACGAAGTTTTTCAGGCTTTCTTCCGTCTCGAACGTAGCGGGCGAAGGATCGTGAATGAATTCGCCTTTCGTCCATCCGACCACTCTTTTTACTTCTCCGCCGCTAAGGAGCGCGGCGGCTCTTTCTATGATCTTATTTTCAAGCTCGCTCATTTCTTACTCCTCCTTTACGCGCAGGTCTTGCAAACGCTTGTTTTCTCCGAGCGCGGTGACCTGAGCGACAAAGTCGTTCATAACTTCGGAAAAACGCGCGCCTTCGGCCGCGGAGACCCATTCTACGCGAGTACGTTCTTTTTCGATACCCATATAGTTCAAGAAGCTGAACAAAAGAGCCATTCTGCGGCGGGTATAATAGTTACCCGTGACATAGTGGCAGTCGCCGGGGTGACAACCGCACAGGATCACGCCGTCGGCGCCCTGCTGAAAGGCTTTGAGCACGAACATCGGATTGACGCGGCAGGAACAAGGCACGCGCACGATCTTAACGTTGGCAGGATAGGACAAACGGGACGACCCGGCGAGGTCGGCGCCCGCATAGGAGCACCAGTTGCAACAAAACGCAACGATATTGGGCGTAAATTCTTTTACTTCTTGCATATCGCTTCCACCTCCGACATAATTTGTTTCGAGCTGAACCCGGACAGGTCCATAGCGCCCGACGGGCAGGTAACGGTGCAAGCGCCGCAACCCTGGCAGACAGCCGGATTAACGGAGGCGACGCGCCTTACTTCCGTCTTTCCTCCGCCGAGGCGGAATTCTTTATCAACGTACGTAATAGCGCCGTACGCGCACACGTTCGCACATTGGGAACACCCGTTGCACATCATCTCGTTGGGAGACGCTACGCAAGGATTGGTCTTGAGCTTATCTTTGGCGAGCAAGCCGATCACCTTGGCGGCGCAAGCGGAAGCCTGCGAAACCGTTTCCGGGATGTCTTTCGGCCCCTGGCAGACGCCGGCAAGGTATACGCCCGCGGTCGGGCTCTCTACCGGACGAAGCTTGGGATGAGACTCGTTGAGGAAGTTATTGGTGTCGATACTGGCGGTCAGGAGCGTTGCGATCTTACGAACGGACGGTTCCGGTTCGATGGCCGTGGCGAGCACGACGAGGTCGGACGGAATAACGATCTGTTCGTTGTTAAGAAGGTCGCTTCCCTGTACCATCAGCTTGCCGTTTTCGTTATAGACCTTACCGACCATGCCTTTAACGTAGTCGACGTCGTATTGTTCGACCGCTCTGCGATAAAATTCGTCGTAGTTCTTACCCGGCGTACGGACGTCGATGTAAAAAACGTGCACTTCGGTATCGGGATATTTTTCACGGATGAGCATAGCGTGCTTGGCCGTGTACATACAGCAGATCTTGGAACAATAGGGCTTGCCGCAACCGGAAACGTCACGCGAGCCCACGCATTGGATAAAGGTGATGACCTTCGGGTGCGTCTTGTCGGACGGTCGAAGCAGGACGCCGTTGGTCGGGCCGGCCGCGTTCATCAGTCTCTCCAGTTCCAACGAAGTCACGACGTCGGCGTTATCGATGTAGCCGTACTCGTTGAAGGCATCGAGATCGATGGGCTTAAAGCCGGTGGCGACGACGATGGCGCCGTACTG
>CACXDF010000131.1 GCA_902766325.1 uncultured Eubacteriales bacterium
CGAAAGAGCCGAAAGCGGTCCGCAATGAAAAACGATCTTATACGCGCACAGATGCTGCACGTGGGTATGAAGACTCCTGTTCTTTTTTTCGTCTCCGTACTTTCCGTCGCCGACGATAGGATAGCCGTGAAAAGCAAGTTGAGAGCGTATCTGATGGGTTCGTCCGGTGACCGCCTCGACGTCCACTTGCGAAATAACGCCGTCGGAAGATATCTTTTTACAACGGGAGATCATTTTGCGACGATTTTTCCCTTCCATGGAAAAAACTTTTACAATCCCCTTTTCTTCATCTTTCTGTGCATAATCGACGAATTCGACTTCGCTTGGGAACGATCCGAAAACTTCCGCGTAATAATGTTTTTCCAATAGGTGATTGGAAAATACTTCTTTAATATCCTCGAATATCTTTTGACTTTTCGCAAAAATGATCAATCCAATAGTGTTTGTGTCCAGCCGATGACACAAAACCGCTTCGGGATAAACTGTTTTTATTTTTTCCGCAAACCGTTCGCTTGAAATGCCGGATCGCTTATTGAATACGTAAATAAACTCGTTTTCAAATACTTTTTCCGGTTGAAAAGCCGGCGCCGAACAATATACGGTCAATTCTTCGCCACCGTTCAGCATAACGTCCGTTTTAATGCGAGCGTCGTTTATTCTTATATCCCCTTTTCGGAGCAACTTTTGAAAATACGAATAAGAATAATCGGGCAGAACGTCGCAAAGAACTTTCAATAGTTTTTTCGGCGATCCGCGATAAAAGAATTTTTCCATAAAAAACTATTTTTTATCGCTCACTAAGTTGACGATCTCGGATAAAAGAGTGTTGATGTCTTTAAACTCGCGGTGTACGGACGCAAATCTGACGTACGCGACGTCGTCGAGCTTTTTCAATCCGTCCATAACCATATTGCCGATGGTCGCCGTAGATACTTCCGAGACGAGCATATTATGGACTTCGCGCTCGATATTATTGACGAGCTGATCGATCTGCGCCATAGAGACCGGCCGCTTTTCGCAGGCTTTTAAAATACCGTTTTTGATCTTTTGCGCGTCGAATATTTGACGATTGTGATTACTTTTTATAACGTAGATGGGGGTGTCTTCCACTTTTTCGAAGGTGGTAAAACGCTTCAGGCAGGAAGTGCATTCTCTTCTGCGACGGATCGAAGAACCGTCTTCGGAAACTCTCGAGTCAACGACCCTGCTATCCAAACATCCGCAATAAATACACTTCATATATAAGACACCTCTGTTCGTTATCGATATCAACATTATAATATCGATATAAAAAAAAGGCAAGTTGATTTTTACGGTCGCGCTCACGTTTTAGTCTCTTACCGACCGCCTTCGATACAAATCGGTTTAATATTATTGTTCAGATCGACGAGTATGACGTCTCCGCCTATCTTCAAAACGCACGGCCAAGGTATAAAAATACTGTCAGCGCCCGATACCGATTTAAAAAACTTTTTATCCCCCGGCACCATCAGTCCCGTTATCTTGCCGGAAGAAAAAGAGGCGTCGAAAACACGCCCCAACTTCTTTCCGTCAGCCACGTTGACCACCTCTTTTTCTCTCAATTCGCAAAAAGTAAATTCTTTCATGCCATATACAATGCGGATCAAGAAGCAAATATGATATTTTATACTAAAAAAGCCGTCCGCAATTTTCCGATAGCGCTTTTTTCGAGCCTGCTTATCTGCGCTTGACTAATCTGCAATTCTTGCGAAATTTCCGTTTGCGTCTTACCCTGATAGTACCTCAAATCAATGATTTTCTGTTCTTTTTCCGGCAGTTTTTTTATTTCTCCGTCAAGCGTCAAACGATCGATCAACTCTTCTTCCCCTTCCGGGTCTTTTATTTTATCGACGACCATTATGCTCTCTTCGTCGTTATACGACTTTTCGTATAACGATAGCGGTTCGCTGATGGCGTCGAGAGCTCCGATCACTTCGACGTACGGCACTTGTATCTCCGCGGCGATCTCCGCAAGATCGACGTTTGTCTTTTCTTTTTCCAGTTTCGTACGCGCTTGCATAGCCCTATACGCGATATCTCGCACTCCTCTTCCTACTTTAAGAGCCGTACTCTCGCGTATATAACGTCTTATCTCCCCGATGATCAACGGCACCGCGTAGGTAGAAAACCTTACGTTCAAATCGACGTTGAAATTATCGAGCGCTTTGATAAGTCCGAGCACTCCCAGCTGAAACATATCGTCCGGACTGACTTTATCGGTATTGAACCGTTGAACAAGGCTGAGAACAAGACGCATATTTCCTTCGATAAAAAGATCCCGAAGGTTTTCTTCTCCCTTTTTTATCCGTCGCAATATCTCTTCCGATTCTTTCGCACACAATACCGGTAAAGAAGAGGTATTGACGCCCGTTATCCGTACTTTGTTGATTGACATAATAATAAAAAACCCTCCTTATGTAAAAACAGGAACGACGACTTCTTATTATTCTAAGTATCTTCAGCTTTTTATTTTTTATTCATAGCGTACGAAATCTTCTTTCATTTTGCTGAGTATTCTCTTTTCCAAGCGACTTATGTACGATTGAGAAATATTCATCATGTCGGCGATCTCTTTCTGCGTTCTTTCTTCCATACCGAAAAGCCCGTAACGCATCCCCACGATGGCCTTATCCCGTTCGTTCAGCTTGTTATACACTTCGACGAGTATCTCGTTTTCTACGCGCGATTCTATATCTTTGTAGATCATTTCTCCGTCCGTTCCCAATACGTCGCTGAGAAGAAGTTGATTCCCTTCCCAATCGACGTTCAACGGTTCGTCCAGGCTTACTTCCGTACGGATCTTTACCATTTTGCGTAAATACATCAATATCTCGTTTTCGATACATCTGCTTGCGAATGTTGCAAGCTTAATATTCTTTTCGCTGTTATAGTTTTTGACCGCCTTAATCAGTCCCACCGAGCCAATCGAAATCAGCTCTTCTATATCGATACCGGTATTATCAAACCTCTTGGCGATATAAACGACCAATCTGAGATTATGCTCGACAAGGACGTTCCTGGCGTCTTCATCCCCTTTTTCGGCAAGAGAAACGTATCTCGCTTCTTCCTGCGGATCGAGCGGACTGGGTAAAGAAACGATATAGTCGACGCTGTCTTCCTTCCCCAATAGTTTTTGAAACAACTGTTTTACTTTATTAAGTATCGCTTTCATGACAACATATCTCCGTGTAAAATAACGCCGTAATGATTGATCTTCTTCGGACTTTTCGCGATCATTGCTCTTCGATCGATCCATTTTCCGTTGTAATAGACGGACACAGATCCGCTACGACAAGTCGTTACGCCCATCCCGGTCAGAGTGGAAAAACAAACGTTCTGTTCCTCTCCGTCGAATTTATTATATACCGTATTATCCGCCAGTACGACGGGTTCGCCATTCTTCGAGTAAATACGATTACCGCTGTCAAAAAACGCCACGGCGCCGACCTTTTTGCCGCTGACCGTAAGGATGCATTCATAGTAGTTTTTATTAACGTTCGTCGACTTATGCGGAATATTTTTCAGACAAATCAATAATAAAAGACCAAACGCGGAAAACAGGATCGGTATCTCAAAAAACAGAAGGAATGAACACGTTCCGATAAACAAGAAAATATTTTTTAACGTCCTACGCAAACAAAATACAGGCGCAATAAAAAAAGAGAATAAGTACTTGACGATCATAACAAATTGCGGAACGACCGGGTAAAAAACGGATATGACTCCGAATACGTAAGCCGCGACGAATATTCTTTTTCGCGACGGGTCGACACGCAACAAGGTCGTGACAAAAAACAAGATAAAACACTCCTGAAAAAAAGATTCGATAAAAATCAGTTCCGCATATCGCATTTTACACCATAAAAAAAAGACTCTGCAATCCGCACAGTCTTTCTTCTTCGGTAATTCTTTTTTCCGCGTTTTAATTATTATCGTGAGAACGCATAAAACGTAAAAACGCGGGAATGTTATCCTGTTTTTCCTCTTGCTTTTGTTCGACCGGCTTCTCTTCTATGGGTTTCACGCCGAATTCGGCAAGCAGTTCCTCTTCCGCTCGAGCGCGGGTGCGTATCTGGTCGTTGACTTCTCTGGACGGTTCGTCGCCGAA
Source organism: uncultured Eubacteriales bacterium (assembly GCA_902766325.1). GTDB lineage: Bacteria > Bacillota > Clostridia > Christensenellales > DTU072 > CAG-1782. The sequence goes on from CACXDF010000131.1 coordinate 4,130, forward strand.
TCCGGTCGCGATTATGGTGACGGTAACCTCGTTTTTATCATTGGTAAATCCGAAACCGGAAATTATATTCGCGTCCTGCGCAACGATCTCGGGGATCATGTTGAACGCTTCGCTGATCTTATCGGCGGGTACATTACTGTCCGCCGAAATATCGACGATTACGTTATGCGCGCCGCCGACGGACGTTTCCATAAGCGGGTTCTTACAGGCTTGACGAAGTGCGTCCATGACCCTGTTTTCACCGGAAGCCTGTCCGATGCCGATATGGACCATTCCTTTCTTTTCAATGACCGTTCTGATATCGGCAAAGTCGGTGTTGATGACGGAATGGCATCCGACGATATTTACAACGCCGAGGATACTCTGCTTCAGGACGTTATCGGCCATTCTGAATACGTCTACCATGGCGTCTTCTTTATTGTTGGCAAGTAAAAACGCCTTTTCGTTCGGAACGACGACGAGGACGTCGACGTACTTTCTTAAGTCCTCGATACCGCTTTCGGCGACCTTCATTTTTTTACATCCCTCAAAACGGAAAGGCTTCGTTACGACGCCGACGGTCAAAATTTTCAATTCCTGCGCGATGGAAGCAACGACCGGTGCTCCGCCCGTTCCCGTTCCGCCGCCCATACCTGCGGTGATAAACAAAAGATTATTGCCCTGAATGGCGTTGATGATTTCTTCTTTCGATTCGTTGGCGGCGCGTTTTCCTATTTCGGGATTGCTGCCGGCGCCCATACCCTCCGTGACTTTTTTACCGAGATAAATCTTGGTAACGCCCGTCTGATTGACCTGATCGAGCGCCATCGCGTCGGTATTGGCCGCAATAAACTTGACCCCGGGAAAATCCTTCGGATTGGTCATCAAACGGTTCACGGCGTTACAACCGCCGCCTCCGATACCGAATATGGCGAGTTTTATTTTAGAATCGTTAAAATCGTTGTTTTCAGGCACGTTATTATCCGGTGTACTAAAAAACATATGTTTCCTCCATTTGTAATTTATCAGAATTTTTCAAACAAAGCGCAATGCAAGTATTCTTCCGAAGTGTTCCATCCGGAAAAATCGGGATATACTCCCTGTACGTTCCGACCGGTCTTGGACGATAATATCTCGGCAAAACCGTGGATCTTAATGATCGACGAACCGATCGCATAAACGGGCATATCGGCTTTTTCGACCAAGCCTTCCACGGCCGAACGCGTCTCGTTGCCCCAAAATTCAAGCAGTTCTATCAAAGTGGAATTCGCCGCCGCAACCGAATACTTTTTGACCGACAACGGAGAAGAAACAACGTATTCCGCATCGTTTAGCGACAATCCGAGATTGATCTGAGAAAGAAGTTCCGCCGCCGATTCAAAATCGACTTTAAACTTATGCGCCAGCGCGTCGACAAAATGAAAACTGCCGTACGACAAAGAGATCGACGAAACCGCAAGTTTATTTTCGTAATAAATAAGATCGGAAGAAAGCTGATTGATCTTCAAGATCAAGCCCCTGTTTTTGCCGTCGCGATTGAGTTTTTCGATAATTGGCGCGCAAGGCGGCGCGAAAGAAAACTCCATTCTGATATTTTTTGAAATATTCATAAACAACTCGCGCACGTTACTGCTAAGCGCGAGAGAAACGGACAAAAACTGTACGCTTTTACCCTCTTTACCGATCACGTCCGTAGAAAAAGATCCTTCGTTACCTATCGAAAAACCGCCTTCCGTTTCGCCGAGCATAACGTAACCGAGCGGTGGTTCGATCGATTTTTTGCGTAAAGAGCGAACGTCGGCTTCCGTGACGGTACCCTTGGTCTCAATGGATTGTACCGAGGGGATCAAACGGAAAAAGTGCTGCGGCAAAACGACCGTCATCTTATTGATATGCTTTCCGGAAAAAGAAGAATACCTGTTGATCAGATCGACGATCAAGCCTTCGATCTCATTCGGCGCGACGAAAAAGTTTTTATTAACGCCGGAATATACGTTTTTCGCCGTATAATCGAGACAACCGAAACCGCCTTTATCCGAAACAACGGACAAGGTGATCTGCATAGAATTGAACGTAACGACCGCTATTGACTTTTTCATCAACAATTATTATATAATTATTTTAATTTATAGTCAATAGAGATTTCAGGGTAAAGTCGAAATCGGAACAAAAAAACTTTATGCAAAAGCGTGACCGGAGCGTTCGGCGTAAGGTAAAGCCAAATAAGCGTTCAAACAATTCGTCACGGAAGCGCCGACGTTTGCTCTGTCGATCGAAAACGTAGCGCCGTCGAAAAGCGTAACGGTCATTTTATCATCTGAGAATTCGATCGTTTTTACAAATGTGGTAATGGAATCGACGTTAAAGCCGGCGCCAACGAGGGCATTCGCGAAATCTTTGAGTTGATAGCACGCTTCCACCGCAAAAGAATCGACGATCTCGAATCCGATCACATTGATCAGTTTTTTATCGGTCAGATCGCTTTCCGCATGGATAGCGCTACGACGAAAGTCCTTATCAGCCGCAACAAATTTTTCGGTGTTTTTTACGCCGATCTTAAAAAGCTGAGTCCGTTCCCTCACGACGACGGTCACTTTATTGGGGAAAGAACGAACGACTTTGGACACTTCTATCGAATTATCGGGAAAAGCGGTTTCTACTTTTTGTTTGATCTTTTTTTCATTGACGGAAAAAATATTGGTCTGCGCATCGATATCGATCACGGAAAGAACAGCCTGCTTATCGGCGGACGTAACGTCGTTATCGTAGCGCACGGTAATTTCTTTAACGGTAAAGAAAACGCCGAAAAAAACGATCGCGGCTAAAACGACGGTACAAAAAATAATAGCGAAAACAGCTGATTTTTTCATATTCTTTCTATTTTTGCTCCTATGTTACTCAATGTTTTTTCCATTGCTTCGTAACCTCTGTCGATATGACGGATATCGTCGATCACGGTCGTACCGCGCGCGACAAGTCCGGCAATCACAAGGGCCGCTCCGCCGCGTAAATCTCTTGCCGTCACTTCTGCTCCGCTAAGGAACCCCGCGCCCTTAATGACGGCGACGCGATCTCTGACCGTTATGTCGGCGCCCATTTTAATAAGCTCGGGTACGTGTCGAAATCTGTTCTCGAAAATGTTTTCCGTAACAACGCACGTCCCTCTCGCTGCGCTCGCATAGGCGCAATACTGCGCTTGCAGATCGGTCGGAAATCCCGGATATGGCCGCGTCGAAATCCTTTCCGAACAAACGGGCTCTCCGGTCGCCCTTATGATTATAATACCATTATCCTCTTGGATATGGCAAGAACTTTTATCTAATTTGCATAGCAAAGAATATATTTCCGCCTTTCTGCCGCCTTTCAAAGCCACCTCTCCGCCGCAGGAAGCCGCGGCAAGCAGCCACGTTCCGAGACATATCCTGTCGGGCATAACGTTATAATCGGCTCCGCATAATTCTTTTACGCCCCTGATATGTATCTCCGAAGTACCCGCGCCTTTGACCCAAGCGCCGAGAGAAACCAAAAAGTTTTGCAGGTCGACGATCTCCGGTTCTCGCGCGGCATTTCTTACGACGGTTTCTCCTTCCGTTAAAACGGCGGCAAGCATTACGTTTTCCGTTGCGCCTACGCTCGGATAATCGAGAACTACTTCTCCGCCGCGCATATTACTTCCGTCGCAAAACAGATATCCGGCCCTTTCCTCGATAACAACGCCCAGATCTCTGAGACCTTTTATATGTATGTCTATCGGGCGCAGTCCGATATCGCATCCGCCCGGGTACGCTACCTGAGAGCTTTTCATTCTTCCGATCACAGACCCGAGTAAAAAGACGGAACTGCGCAATTCTTTTGCCAATTCGTTAGGGATGTTATCCGAATCCATATCTTTGGCGGACAAAACCCTTACGTTCCCTTCTTTTTTTACTTTTACGCCGAGATTTTTCAAAATATTCTCCATGCTGACTACGTCGGCAAGATCCGGCACGCGCCTGATAACAACGTCCGACTTCGTCAAGACGCATGCGGCAAAAATAGGCAAAACGGCATTTTTCGCTCCTTGTACGTCAACGGTACCGAAAAGCGGATGTCCGCCCTCAATTATGTACTTACTCACATCGGCTCCTTCTTTCCGTTCGTTTTATAAAAAAACTTGTCGCTATATACTATGAAACGACGTCGTTTTTTGTTCCGGCGGACAATCCGGACAACACACCGGAAACGAAAAGAAAAGAGATGAGCGAAGAACCGCCCGCGCTTACGAAAGGAAGAGGCACGCCCGTGGGCGGGATACAGCCCGTCACGACGGCGACGTTAATAAGCGTTTGAAACCCGATCACAGCGGTAAGTCCGGCGGATAAAAGCATCTCAAAACGGTTTTGAGCGGCGAGAGCCGTTCTGAACCCGGAAACAATCAACGCTACGAAAACGATCATAATAACGGCGCACCCCAATAATCCCGTTTCTTCCGCGATGACGGAAAAAATAAAGTCGCTTTCCGCAAAAGGCAGAAACAACAACTTTTGTCGGCTGCAAAATAACCCCTTCCCGAAGAGGCCGCCGGAACCGACGGCATAAAAAGACTGGATGAGCTGATATCCTTCCGCTTTAGGGTTTTCCCACGGATTCAAAAAAGCAGTCAAACGCTTGATCCTATACGGCTCCGTAAATATCAATACCGCTCCGCCCGCCAAAACGACGAGTAAAAGAACGACGAATATCTTTTTCGGTAAACCGGCCGCGTAAAATAATAATAGCGCCGATAATCCGATAACCATCGTTATGCTCATATTCGGTTCCGATATGACGAGCGCACATACGGCGCACGTCGCCAGTACGGGTATAATCATGTTTTTTACGTTGATCGGAGGCTTTTCGCACATATACGCCGCCAAAAAGACCATCAGCCCGAATTTAGAGATCTCCGACGGTTGGAACGTGACGAACCCGAACGATATCCAACGCGTCGCCCCGTAAGAACTCATCCCAAGCCCCGGTATAAAAACGAGCGCAAGCATTGCGACGGATAAAAACAAAACGATCCATTTCGCTTTTTTCAGCCACTCCGGTTTAATGAAACGTCCGGCAAAAAAGAAAGCGACGCCGACAGCCAGAGCGACGGCCTGCTTCCGAACAAAGAAAAAAGGATCGCCGTAATTGATCTCCGCGGAATAACGGCTTGCCGAATAAATAAACAGCAAGCCGATAGCCGAAAGCAAAACGGAAAAAAGCAAAAAGTGATATCCGCTTTTATTTTTGTAGAGCATACACCGCTTCCTTGAACTTCTCTCCTCTTTCAACGTAATTTTTATATCTGTCGAAACTGGAACAAGCCGGAGATAACAATACGATATCGACTTTACCGGAACGATACAAAAAGCTAACAGCGCCGGATAAAGTCGGCAAAATATGTATATCCGAAAAACCCATCTTCATTGCGGCGTTATAAATTACGTCCGCGTTTCCGCCGGTTATGGCGATCAATTTAACTTTTCTGTCTATATTCTCGAAGAAATCGCAAAAGTCTTCCTTTTTACTGCTACCTCCGAGGATCAGACCGACTCGACCTTCCATACTTTCGAGCGCGCGCATACAGGCGTGCACGTTCGTCCCTTTAGAATCGTTAAAAAAAGAAACGCCGTTCAGCGTCAGCACGTACTCGATACGATTGGGCAGAAGAGTATACTCTTTTATAAGCCGTAACATATGCTCTTTTCTTACGCCGCACAGTTCGCCGACGGTAAGCGCCGTGATCAAATTGAATTTATTGTGCTCGCCGCGCAGTTTATAACATTTTACGTGACAAAGCGATTGATCGCCCAGCATAAAAAAATTATCCTTGATACAGACGCTTGACAAACATCTCGTCGCACTTACGGGCACGGCCTTCGCCAAACAACCGTTTAAAAAGCCGCGTACTGTTCCGTCTTCGGCGTTAAAAACGAAAACGTCTTTCACGGTCATATTTTTTAATATTTTCCGTTTCGTTTCGACATACTCGCGATAACCGGCGTAGCGATCGAGATGATCGGGAGCGAGATTAAGTATAACGGCGATATCCGGATGCAGTTTTTCGATGTATTCCAGTTGAAAACTGCTGACTTCTATCACGGCGTAATCAAGTTTTACTTTGTCAAGGACGACTTGACTGACCGGGTAGCCGATGTTGCCCATGGCTTTGCATTGATAACCCGCCGCAGTCAGTAATTTTTCGATCATGGTAACGACCGTCGTTTTACCGTTCGTTCCCGTCACCATGATTTTTTTACAATCCAAAAACCGACATCCTATCTCCAATTCACCCAAAACCGGTTTCCCGAGTTTTTTTGCCGTTATAAGAATTCTGTTCTCGGGCGGCACGCCGGGAGACGGAACGACGAGATCGCACGTCGAAATCGCCTCTTCGGTTACTTCTTTATCGTTCCTTTCGTCTACGCAAATGACGTTTGCGCCTTCTCTGTTAAGAAGTCCGCTCACGCTTATCCCGCTTGATTTTTTACCGATCAC
>CACXDF010000132.1 GCA_902766325.1 uncultured Eubacteriales bacterium
AGGCGATGGAAGACGAAATAACGGATCGGATCGCGTCGAGACTGACCGCGGAGGATTATCCTGCGGATAAGATCAACGAAAAAGCGCATCTTGCTTTGCGGTGCGTCGAGGACTTCGCGCACGAATACATATACGACGCGCACGAATACATATCCTATCCGGAAATGAAAACGCTGACGGTCAAAATGTTAAAAAGTCTTTTCGAAACAGCGTAAAAGGAGAAAACTATGAATAAGATCACGATAAAAGTCGAAGGAATGAAATGCGGAATGTGCGAAGCGCACGTTTGCGACGTGATACGAAAAGCCGTACCGTCGGCAAAAAAAGTAAAAGCGACAAGGACACGAAACGAAGCTACCTTCCTTTCCGAGGATGAAACAGACGAAAAGGTCCTCGTAAAAGCGATCGCCGATATGGGGTACGTCGCCTACGGTTTTACGTCCGAACCGTACAAAAGACGCTTCTTGTTCGGGAAATAGGGGCGGATATGGCTGACAAAATAAAAAGATCCTATAAAAGATCGAAGAACGTATACGACGACGTCCTGACGCAAAGCAAATGGTGGTCGCGGCTGTATATCAGGTTCTTTTGGCAAGGCGTAGACGACAATATCGTTGCGCGCGATCTACTGTCGTGGCTCAAAGCCGACTTTGACGGAGAAATATTGGACGTACCCGTCGGCACGGCGGTGTTCACTTACGGAAAGTACAAGGCGATGAAAAAAGCCGGGATCGTTTGTGTCGATTACAGCGAAGATATGCTTTCTCAAGCGAAAAAACGGTTTTCGGAAAACGGTATCGAAAACGCAAAGACGATGCAGGGCGACGTAGGAAAGCTGCCCTTTGAAAAAGAGAGGTTCGACGTCGTTTTGAGTATGAACGGTTTTCACGCGTTCCCGGATAAAGAAAAAGCCTATAAAGAGGTCGACCGCGTATTAAAACCGGGCGGGACTTTTTTGGCGTGCTACTATATCAAAGGAAAAAGCAAACGGACGGACCGACTCGTCGAATGCTTCCTTGCGAAAAAAGGTTGGTTTACACCGCCCTTTGAAACGGAGAATTCTCTTCGAGAGCGCCTTGCGAAAGACTATACGATAGAGCGTTTCGAAACGCGCGGTTCCATCGTATTATTTAAAGCAATAAAAAAGTAAAGGAGACGATTTATGAAACCTAATTACAAAAACTGGGTACCCAAAGGCATGGTTGCCGGCTATTTAGTCGGCACAGCGGCAACTCTTATCGCGGCAGCTGTTTTCGGCTCCGTCGGCTTCGTCGGATCTTTGACGTGGGCGATTGTTCTGTTTTCGATCTTTGCCACTCTCGCATTTATTTTAGCGGTAATAAGCGCCTTTATGCTCGCCTGGCACAATGCTTTTTCTTATAATGGCACCCGTCAGCTTTCTCGGCGCATCATCGAAAAGACCGCTGCCAAAGTCGTCGTTCCCGTGGGCGGAAAATGCCTCGACGTCGGATGCGGAAGCGGCGCTCTCACCATTGCCGTCGCCAAGAAGAACCCAAAAGCAAAAATCATCGGCGTCGACCGTTGGGGCAAAGATTACGCGTCGTTTTCCAAACTTCTTTGTGAGGACAACGCCAAGGCAGAAGGCGTAAAGAACGTGGAATTTATGCAAGGCGACGCGCTCGTTCTCCCCTTTTCGGACGAAAGCTTCGACGCGGTCACGAGCAACTACGTCTATCATAATATCCCCGGTCAAGACAGACAAGCCGTTCTTTTGGAGACGCTGCGCGTACTGAAAAAAGGCGGAACGTTCGCGATCCACGATCTTTTCACTAAACAAAAGTACGGTGACATGGAAGCGTTCAAACAAAAATTGTTGAAAATGGGCTACGAAAAAGTCGATCTTGTCGATACGACGAAAAACGATTTTATGACCGAGAAAGAAGCGAAGTATCTGTTTTTGTCCGGCTCGGCGCTTCTTATAGGGAAAAAATAGAGAGAAATTAAAATGGGATTTTTGAATAGATTTTTCAATCAGACAAGAAAGCCCGAAGGCTTTTGGGGCAGAGTGATGCTTTCGGGTATGAACGGCGGCGGACACGCGAAACTTGCCGATTTCGGCATGAATGTCTTACCGAAAGACGGCGTAAAACAAATAGCCGAACTCGGTTGCGGCGGCGGGCGCAACGTAGACGCCCTGCTGAAAAAATACGATAGCTCGTTCGTGACGGCGGTCGATTATTCCGAAGAGTCCGTAAAGAAAGCAACGAAGTTCAACAAACGGAACCGTTTTCGATGCGAGATAAAACAAGGCAACGTAAAAAACCTCGATCTTCCGAAGGGAAAATTCGACCTCGCTACGGCGTTTGAGACGGTATACTTTTGGCAAGAGATAGAGGATTGTTTCCGGAACGTCTTTGAAATATTAAAAGTCGGCGGACGTTTTTTGATTGTCAACGAATCGGACGGAAAAGACGAAACGGGCAAGAAATTCGAGAGTATCA
>CACXDF010000133.1 GCA_902766325.1 uncultured Eubacteriales bacterium
GTCAAAGCGGGCGGTCCCGATCCGGCCAATAACTCCCGCTTGCGCGACGTTATCGCCAAGGCTAAGCAAAACAATATGCCCAACGACAATATCACCCGTTCCATCAAAAAGGCGAGCGGAGAACTCAGCAGCGTCAACTATGAAGAAATGCAATACGAAGGGTACGGCGCAGGCGGTATCGCCATCATCGTTACCGCTCTTACCGATAATAAAAACCGTACTGCGGGCGACGTAAGACACCTGTTCGACAAGTATAACGGCTCTTTGGGTACGACCGGTTGCGTTTCTTACTTGTTTAAGAAAAAAGGTCTCATCGTTATCGACGGAGAAAAACTTTCCGAAGACGACGCGATGATGCTTGCTCTCGACGCGGGCGCGGACGACGTAGTCGGTTGCGACGGCGTTTACGAAGTGTACACGCTTCCGCAGGATATGCATAGCGTTAAGGACGCCCTTGAAGCGGCCGGAGCCACCGTTCTTTCGGCGGATACGGGGTTCTTCCCGGATGATTTTATCACGCCTTCCGAAAACGATATCGGGAAGATCCAGAAGCTCATCGATATGTTGAACGAGAACGACGATATTCAGAACGTCTATCATAACGCCAACTTGCCCGAAGAAGAGGAAGAAGAATAATGTTCGACGTCGAAAAAGTTTGTCGAGAGGCCAAAGACGCGGCCAATCGGTTTTCTTCGGTCTCGGAAGAAAAGAAGAACGAACTTCTTACCGCGATCAAGAATTCCGTTTGGGATAATCGTAACGCCATTATCGCGATCAACGGTCAGGATATCGAAGAAGCCGAAAAAAGCGGTCTTGCCTCCGCCTTGATCGATCGTCTTACGTTGAATGAAAAACGTATCGAAACGATGTGCAAAGGCATCGACGATATCATCGCTTTGCCCGATTACGTCGGAAAGGTCGAAGAAGAGTACACACTCAAAAACGGATTGCAGGTAAAAAAAGTGCACGCGCCTCTCGGCGTCGTCGGCATCATTTATGAAGCGAGACCGAACGTGACCGTCGACGCGGCAGCTTTGTGTATCAAATCCGGTAACGCGGTCATTTTGAAAGGCGGAAAAGAAGCTATTCATACCAACCGCTTTTTGGCGATGCTTATGAAGCAGGCTTTCTTCTCGCTCGGACTCAGCGACGAATTGATCGGCTTTATCGACGGAACGGAACGCGAATTGACGGCAAAAATGCTCTCTTTGGGAGAATATATCGACGTTGTCATCCCGCGAGGGGGAGAAAAACTGAAAAAGTACGTCCTTTCCGCCGCGACGATGCCGGTTATTGCCTCTTCGGGTGGGAATTGCCACGTTTACGTGGAAAAAACGGCCGATCAGGAAATGGCTCTCAATATCGTTCAAAACGCAAAACTGAGCCGTCCATCCGTCTGCAATGCGTGCGAGACCTTACTCGTCGATCGTGAGATAGCGGCGGATTTCTTGCCCAAGTGTTTGACGATGCTGTCCAAGCAAGGCGTCGAGATACGAGGCAAAGAAGAGATCAAGCCGTATTTTGAAAACGTCGTTTTGGTTGACGACGACGAGTTTTACGTCGAGTATATCGATAAAAAAATTAAAGTGAAGATCGTCAGCGGCGTCGACGAAGCCATCGACCATATCAATCGCTACAATACCAAGCACAGCGAAGCCATTGTAACAAAAGATCCCTTAGCTGCCGAAAAGTTCACGAAAACAGTGGACGCCGGATGCGTTTATGTCAATGCTTCCACCCGTTTTACGGATGGTTTTGAGCTTGGTTTGGGCGCCGAAATGGGCATTTCCACACAGAAATTACACGTTCGCGGACCGATTGGTTTAAAAGAGCTGACTTCGGTCAAATACGTCGTTACGGGAAGCGGACAAATTAGATAAGAGCACGGTCTTTTCCGTTTGCGTGTTGGAAAGGATTGTGATATAATGAGGATACTATGAAAAAAATAGGAATATTGACCAGCGGAGGAGACGCTCCGGGCATGAACGCGGCCATAAGGTCGGTCGTTCGGTGCGCTTCTTGCGCGGATATAGATTCGTACGGTATCGAGTGCGGATACAGCGGTATGCTTGACGGAAATATCTTCCGTATCGATAACAGATTCGTTTCCGATACCATTCAGAAGGGCGGGACCATTTTAAAAACGGCTCGTTGTCCCGAATTCAAAGAAAAAGAATATCGTCAAAAGGCGTACGAAAACCTGCTTGCGTTCGGTATCGAGGGTCTGGTCGTTATTGGCGGAGACGGCTCTTTCAGAGGTATGCTTGAATTTTATAAAGATTGCGGCTTACCTTGCGTCGGTATCCCCGGTACAATCGATAACGATATCGGTTATACCGATTTCACGTTAGGATTCGATACCGCCGTCAATACCGTTCTCGGGGCGGTCAACAACGTGCGCGATACCATGACGGCCCATAACCGCGCCTGCATTATCGAAGTAATGGGCAGAAAATGCGGCGATATCGCCGTTTATGCCGGCGTTGCGGGCGGCGCGGAGATCATCCTTATCCCCGAGATACCCTTTAAGATCGAGGACGTGGTAAAGACGATCAAGTACGACCGTATCAAGGGTAAGCAGTCCGTCATCATCATGCTTGCCGAAGGCGTATGTTCTTGTTCCGAACTGAAGGAACAACTGCTTGAAAAAATCGACGGTATTCAGATCAGAACGGTCAAATTGGGCTACATCCAACGGGGCGGAACGCCTTCTATGTCCGACCGTATATTCGCTTCTCGTTGCGGCGCTCGCGCGGTGGAACTTTTATCTTCCGATAAATGCGGATGTCGCGTGATCGGAACGAAAAACAACGAGATCATCGATTTGAACGCGGAAGAGGCGCTTGCCATTCCCAATGAATTCGATAAAGAACTGTATCGCATCGCAACGATGCTTTCAAAATAATCTTAGGAGGAAATATTAATTATGAAGAACTTAGTCGGGGCTTGTATGTTCGGACAATCCGGCGGACCTACGTCCGTTATCAACTCCAGCGCGGCCGGCGTTTTCATCGAAGCGCTCAACCAAAAGAATATTACCGCCGTTTACGGCGCTGCGCACGGTATTCAGGGCATTTTAAACGAAGACTTTTACGATATCGGTAAAGAGGACGTAAAAGAACTCGAACTGTTGAAGAATACGCCTTCTTCCGCTCTCGGTTCCGTTCGTTATAAACTGAAGGACGCCGACGTGGATGATACCGATTACAAGCGAATCCTCGAAGTTTTCAAGAAATACAACATCCGTTATTTCTTCTATAACGGCGGAAACGACAGCATGGATACCTGCAATAAGGTCAGTAAATACCTTTTGAAGAGCGGGTACGAATGTAATATCATCGGCGTGCCGAAGACCATCGACAACGACCTGTACGGTACCGACCATTGTCCCGGTTACGGCAGCGCGGCCAAGTACGTTGCCACTACCATGATGGAGCTGTTTTTGGACGCGACCGTTTACGATAAGGGTCAAGTCACCATCGTCGAGATCATGGGGCGTAACGCCGGATGGCTCACCGCGGCCGCTTCTTTGGCTTCTTACAAGGGTTACGGACCCGACCTTATCTATCTGCCGGAACAGGTTTTCGACGTTGATAAGTTCCTCAAACAGGTTGCCGACGTTGTCGCCAAGAACAACGGAAAGTGCATCGTCGCTCTCAGCGAAGGCATCAAGACGGCCGAAGGTCTTTACGTCGCCGAAGCTATCGCTGCCGGCAATTCCGCTAAAGACAGCTTTGGCCACGCTCAGCTCGGCGGCGTAGCCGCTACGCTCGCCAACCTCGTCAAAGAGAAGATCGGCGGCAAAGTAAGAGCGGTCGAATTCAGCTTGATGCAACGCTGCGGCGCTCATCTTGCCAGTAAAAACGACGTTGAAGAGGCCTTTAATGCAGGTAAGTATGCCGTTAAGTACGCTTGCGAAGGCAATACCGACAAAATGGTCGTCTTTAAGAGAGCCGAAGGCAAAGAATACAAGATCAATTACGAGCTTATGGATATCAGTCTTGCCGCCAATACGGAAAAGAAGATCCCCGCAGAGTGGATCCTGCCCGACAACAAGGGACTGTCGCAAGCCTATATCGACTACGCTTTGCCGCTCATCCAGGGCGACAGCAAGGCTCCGCTCGAGGACGGTCTGCCGAGATTTGCCAAACTGAAAAAGGTCAGGGTGTAATTTTTGAGTAAAAAATATTTTCTGCCGGCGTCAAAGCCGATCGACAATAAAGAAACTAACGGCGCTTCCGGTGGGAGTTCTTCCCGCCGGAAACTTTCCGCTAAAAGCCTTATTATTATTTTGTCGATCATTTTGGTCGTTTGCGTCGCCGTCGTAGTGCCTGTTTGCGTCGTATACGTCGATATCCCGGTCAAGGCTGAGTTTCTTGATTTCGATCAAAAAAACGATTATTGGCTGGTCGCTTCTTGGAACAGCGTCGCCGCGGCGCAGTCTTACGACGTGGAATACTGTTTTGAAGATCCGGTATTGACGACGAC
>CACXDF010000134.1 GCA_902766325.1 uncultured Eubacteriales bacterium
ATGTCCGAGAGGTCGAAGGAGCACGACTGGAAATCGTGTGTACTGCGAACCAGTACCATGGGTTCGAATCCCATTCTCTCCGCCAGCGACTGTCAAGCCAAACGATTTCTCGTTTGGCTTTTATTTTTAAAGTCCCGTTACCGGAGTCATACTTGTATGAATACGAAAATGGGGCTTTAAAAATAAAGATCATGATCATATCATGGATAAACAGTCGCAGGCGGGTATCATTGGTGTTATGAAAGTGATATCAACACCTGGATACCAATAAAATTAAAAAACAAGAAAAAAGTTATATGTGTTGAAACCGGAATTATTTATGGAACAATAAAAGAGGCTTCAAAAAATACAAAGGCAAACTATTCTGAAATTGGAAAATGCTGTAAAAATCCCAAATACACATCCGGTGGATATCATTGGAAATATATTGAAGATCAATAATGTAAGCGAGAATTTCACAGACACCATTGCGCACCCTGTGATTTTCAAAACTGCCCCCTCACTCACCCTTGCGCAAGAAATCGTTATAGCGCGTCTTCCACAAGTCGACCAACTTCGGTTCATACTTGGCCGGGATCAGCAAAGCGTACGTTTTGGCTTGAGCCGCGCGCGAAACGACTTTGAACATTTGAGGAGCAAGGTCTTTACGTTCGTGCGCAATAAGGATTTTATCCAGTAAGACTTTGGGATTGAGGGGCTTTTTCGAAGAGCCAGAAAAGAACGCGACGATCTCCGCGCCTATCATCGTATCGAAAAGCCAGTCGATATCCTCGGGTACGACATTGTAAACCCAACGCTTAAAGACATCCAACGCAACGAGATTCGAGCCAACCGAATACATGAATTTAACTTGATAGTTCCACAAGTTTTCCAGACTGAAATCGTGTTTTTTATTCAGGACGTCCGCTAATATCGCCCCCGCTCTCATAGCGTTTTCTATACCGCACCCGTTGACGGGATTGGTCATGTATGCACTATCGCCGACAAAAGCGAAAGAATCGTATACAAATTGCGATAAGGGGGAACGAAGAGCCAACCTCTCGCACCTTTTCTGTATAACTGTTTTCGATAACGCCGCGTTACGATCGAACATATCTTCTTCTTCGGCTTGCACGTAGCTTGGAGTCAGCGGCGCGCCGATAGATGAAACAAATACGTCCATTTGTTCGAGGTCGGGGGTCGATCTGCACCAAGAAAGAGCCGTACCGCCCTTGTGCTTGATATATACCGCGTCCAAGTGATCTTTAACGATGTTTTCATCCGCCTTATATAACGTTCTTTCGCAGTATAATATCTCGTCGGCGTTCGGCTCAAAATCGGCAGAATCTTCGCAGACAAAGTAGCGTAACTTGGAAAAAGCCCCCGACGCGTCGATGACCAGATCGGCTTCGTAAAGCGCGCTGCCGACATAAACGCCCGTGACCTTCCCGTTTGATTTGGCCAGGCCCGTTACTTTACTTTCAAAGCAGAACGTAACTTTATCCTTTACCAACTCGAACAGATGATCGAGTAAAGCCACCCGATCGATTTCGTATCCTTTTTTAACCGTTTTCTTCCGTTGAGGAATATTAACGGTGCAACTGGGAGAATACATATGAATGTACTTTTTCTTGTAAACGCCCTTTCCCGGCAAAGGAATTTCCGTATCTTTGAATGCTTCCGCTTTGACGGAATCGCACCAAGGAAACCCGAGCTTATTCCGAGCCGCTTGCTCGAACAAGCATATCTCGTCCGTACCTTGATATTTATACGCGAATGCCAGTCCGCCGATTCCCGCGCCGATAATAATGATTTTTGCCATCGCTTTACCTCAATGCCATTATTATATCATATAAAAAGAAAAGACGGCAAGTGCTGTAAATTTTTAATTTTTCCGCACCATAAAAGCAAGCTGAAATCTCGTTACGGATTGACCGGCAAAAAATATTCGGCTATAATGTTTTTATCGGAAACGACAAGGAGCGCATATGAACAAACACGAGATACTTCAATTTATATCAAAACGCAAAACGGCTTTTATCGGTTCCGTAAACGAACAAGGCTTTCCCGTTATTCGCGCCATGCTCGCGCCGCGCAAGATAGAAGGAAACACTATTTATTTTACGACGAATACGTCCTCGAAGAAGATAAAGCAGTTTACGGAAAACAACAAAGCGAGCGTTTATTTTTACAGGCGCGGACTTATTAAGTATCAAGGCGTTTGCATCCTCGGAGAAATGGAGGTTTGCACCGATCAACCGACCAAGGACATGATATGGCGTAAGGGCGATACGATGTACTATAAATTAGGCCCAACCGACCCCGATTATTGCGTGCTGAAATTTTCATGCAAGACGGCGCAATACTATTGCGACCTCAAACACGAAACGATCGATTTTTAAAAAAAGAACCGCAGTAAAATGCGGTTCTTCGTTTATCAAAACTGTTTTCCTTATTTCAATAGTGCTTCGCAGTAGTAGCAACGAAGCCCGGACTTACCGTTCACGGCATAAGGTTTTAAGTCTTCTCGACAAGTGATGCAACGAGGGTTATCGCAACGCTTATCAGTGAGTATTTTTACTCTTTCGGGGGCGGCATTGCCCTTTTCGGCGTCGTCGATCAATTCGAGTATAAGTGCCATACGCATATACTTTCCGAAAGCGACTTGATCGAAATATGCGGCGCGGGGATCGTCGTCCACGTCGCATGCTATCTCGTTCACGCGCGGGAGCGGGTGCAAAATGCTCATCGTGGGTTTTGCCGTCAATAATTTGTCCGTCGTCAGGATATAGCAGTCTTTCAGACGTTCGTACTCGGCCCTGGTGTCAAACCGCTCCTGCTGTACTCTTGTCATATACAGGACGTCGAGATCGGCCATATACTCTTCCATTCTGTCCGTGATCTTATATTCCACGTTGTTTTCATCCATCAGTTGCAGAATATAGTCGGGCAAACAGAGTTCTTTAGGGCTGATACAAACGAAACGGACGTTATTATATCTGATCAAAGCGCGAATAAGCGAGTGAACGGTACGACCGTATTTTAAGTCGCCGCACAATCCGATAGTCAAGTCGTTTAGTCTGCCCTGCTTTTTATAGATGGTAAGTATATCGGCAAGCGTTTGCGTAGGATGGTTATGTCCGCCGTCTCCTGCGTTTATGACCGGCACTTCCGTGCGTTGAATAGCGGCGTACGGCGCGCCGTCGTTTGGATGCCGCATAACGATCACGTCGGCGTATTGCGAAACCGTTCTGACGGTATCTCCCACCGTTTCGCCCTTGGTCGTCGAACTCGACGTTCCCGCCTCAAAGCCGATCACCGCTCCGCCGAGTTCCAGCATGGCCGCTTCAAAGCTGAGTCTTGTGCGGGTGCTCGGTTCGTAAAACAAAGTGGCGAGCTTTTTATACCGACAGGCGTCGCGATACAGTTTGGGGTGGTCGATGATATCTTCCGCCCTCTTTAATAAGGTCTCAATCTCTTCTTTCGATAAATCGACGATGTCCAAAACGTGTCTCATGTCTTTCTCCTTTTACGCGCCGATCCAACTTTCGTCGGAAGGGTTATTACGGAATTGTAAAATCGCTTTGTGCTGTTTTTCGGTAATGACGCCCTCTTCTTCCGCTACTTCGCAGAGCGCGTCGAGATTACTTAGGCTGTAATTGACAACGTTTTTTTCGGCAAGCCTGTCCAAGCCTTTTTTCATACCGTACGTAAAGATACTGACAACCCCGAGGACCTCGGCTCCTTCTTCTCTCAACGCGTCAACGACTTCGATGACGCTGCCGCCCGTGCTGATAAGGTCTTCCACTACGACTACTTTTTGTCCTTTTTCGAGCTTACCTTCGATTCGGTTGGTTCTGCCGTGATCTTTTGCCGAAGAACGTACGTAGCCCATGGGAAGTCCGGATAAATATCCGACGATCGCGGCGTGCGCGATGCCCGCCGTACTGGTGCCCATCAGTACTTCCGCTTGCGGGAAGTGAGTACGTACGAGCTCCCACAAGCCTTTTTCTACGTCGTCTCTGACCGCAGGATCGGACAAAGTGAGTCTGTTGTCGCAATAAATGGGGCTCTTGATCCCGCTTGCCCAGGTAAAGGGCTGATCGGGGCGCAAG
>CACXDF010000135.1 GCA_902766325.1 uncultured Eubacteriales bacterium
AGGACCTTGCCCGTAGAGCAAGCGCCCGAAGTAAGAAGTCATAACTTTGACGAAGTCAATAAAGGTTTTACCGCCGAAATGGCGATCACGGAAGCGTCCCGCTGTCTGAACTGCAAAAACCCGAAATGCGTAGAAGGTTGTCCCGTCAACGTACATATCCCCGATTTTATCGCGTTGTGCGCTCAAGGTAAGTTTATCGAAGCGGCCAAAGTCATCAAGGGCACCAATAATCTCCCCTCCGTATGCGGAAGAGTCTGCCCGCAAGAAGAGCAATGCGAAAAGAACTGCATCCGCCAAAAACTGGGCGGCGCGGTAGCCATCGGCGCTCTCGAAAGATTTTGCGCGGACTATGCGTTGAACGCCGGCGTGAAGCCGGAAAAAACGGCTAGGCCCAACGGCAAAAAAGTAGCCATCGCCGGTAGCGGTCCTGCCGGACTGTCCTGCGCGGCAGACCTCGCAAAGGCCGGTTTCGACGTTACCGTTTATGAAGCGTTCCATAAAGCCGGAGGCGTTTTGGTATACGGGATACCTGAATTCAGGCTCCCAAAGAGTCTTGTTCAAGCGGAGATCGACACATTAAAAGAACTGGGAGTTAAGTTTGAACTGAACACCGTTATCGGCAAAACGATTTTCCTTGACGAACTGACGGAAGAATACGACGCCGTCTTCCTGGGAACGGGCGCCGGCCTCCCCTCCTTTATGAAGATCAAGGGCGAGAACCTGGCCGGCGTATACTCGGCTAACGAATACCTGACCCGCGTCAATCTGATGAAAGCGTACACCGGCAATTCGGACACCCCGATCGTCACCGGTAAAAACGTACTCGTCGTAGGCGGCGGCAACGTGGCTATGGACGCCGCGAGAACGGCGTTGAGAATGGGCGCCGATTCCGTCAAGATCGTCTATCGTCGTTCTATGGAAGAACTGCCGGCTCGTAAAGAAGAAGTTCATCACGCCATCGAAGAAGGCATCGAATTCTTAACCCTGAACAACCCCGTCGAGATACTGGGCGAAAAGAAAGTGGAAGGCATGACCGTGCTGAAAATGCGCCTCGGAGAGCCGGACGCGCGCGGCAGAGCCACGCCGATCCCGATCGAAGGCAGCGAATACCGCATCGACTGCGATCAGGTCATCATCGCCATCGGCACCAGCCCGAACCCCCTGCTCCATAAATCCTGCGAAGCGTTGGAAACGTCCAAGCGCGGCACCATCCTCGCCAATGAAAACGGTGAAACGAGCATCGAAAACGTCTACGCCGGCGGCGACGCCGTGAGCGGAGCGGCTACCGTTATTCTCGCCATGGGCGCCGGCAAAAAAGCGGCGGCGAGCATCATCGAAAAATTATCGAAATAGTTTTTATTCATCGAAAAAAAAGCAAAGCGCGTTGCCTTTTCGGTAACGCGCTTTTTCGTTGTTTGGCGACGCTCTTTACTGAAAGTTATATGTAAGGCCGACCCCGCATATTGACGGAAAAGGAAAAATATCTTATAATCAATATAAGATATTTCCGCTTTCCGCGGACGGGAGAAAACATGGTCAAGGACGACAAAAAACGGATTTATATTCTTCTTACGGCGCTGATCGCTTTGGTTGCGATCGTTTTCGCATTTTCCGCGTTCGGAGACGGCGTCGTCGCATACGCCGAAAACGACCAGCCCGTCTACAATGCGACCGACGACGTATACGAGATATCCACCGCGGAACAACTTGTTACTTTATCGAACCTTGTAAATAACGGGACAAAAACAAACGGCAGATATTACGCTTCTCTTTCTTACCGACTGACAGGCGATATCGATCTTACCGGCTATACGTGGACGCCGATCGGAACAGGCTCCGAAGACTTCGACTTTTATTTAAACGTAACGGCTCCCCTCCGCAATTTATACGACAACGACCTTGACGGAAAACAGAAATTTTCTTCGATCTGGGAAGAAAAATACACCTTTTTATTCCTCGATGCAAACGGAATCGTCGGCGCGGGAAACACGTTTGATTATACTATCGATTATTATATCAATTATCGGATGCCGAAGGCTTTTTACGGCGAATTCGACGGAGCCGGCCATACCGTTTCTTTCTGTGCTTATACGTCCTCGGCCACATACGGCGGACTTTTCGGCTATCTGAAAAACGCTTACATACACGACGTTAGGGTCGAAAACGCTAACATAACGTCTTTTGATACTCGGAACATACTGGGCGGGATCGCCGGCAAAGCCGAAAACTCGATCCTTTTCGGATGCGGTTTGATAGATTCTTCTTTATCGACATACGGAAACGCCGGTGGGATCGTCGGAATGGCGACTCGCGTCGCAGACGTTTATTCCGGCGTTGCGGAACTGTCCGGATTTGTACAGGACTTTTCGGAAACCGAATTCAATCAACCGCGGGAAACGCGCGTCGATTCTTGCTATTCGCTCGGAAGCGACGTCTCTGCCAACCTTTATGCAGGAGGCATCGTCGCGCAGGGAGAAGGCTCTACGACTATCGCAAACTGCTTTAACGACAGCGACGTAAACGCGCAAGCAAGAACCGTCCTTTTTAACAATGAAGAAATATCCGTTCGTTCGGGCGGAGGCATCATTGCCGACGGCGACTTGTCCGTCACGGTATCCCGTTGTCTCGGGATCTATTATACGACGAGCAACGGAGAAGTAGAGATCGGCGCGATCAAGCCCGCTTTTTGTCTCGCGCCCTGCACTTATTGCTATCGCGTGGCGGACGAAGAGCTGAGCGATCAAACGTCGAACTTCTTTGCCGACGCGGGCGTCGTCACATGCGATCTTACGTATACTGTTTCTTCTTTAGTTAATCAACTCGGGAGCGCGAGCTGGCTTGCCGGCGGCATGCAGAGCGGATCGACTTATTATTACCCTGTTCCCGCGACCTGCGAACAGATCGACGCCTTCGAGGGTTATACCGTTACGGAAAACGGTGTTTCGGAAGGATTACATTATCCCGGATACGTTTATACTTACCCTGCCGCAGACGCCGTGTCGCGCCTCGGATACACCGTAATTAAGTGGTCGGACGGTTCGAACGAACACGAATGCTTATCTACGCAAGTTCTTGCCGGCGATCTCAACGTACTGCCCGTTTGGGCGCTCAACGCTCCCGCTCTCTTGCTCAACGATTCTTATTCTTTCGAGTACGATGGGCAATCGCATACGATAACGCCTTCTTTTGCGCACGTTCTTCCCGGTCTTACCGCGACGTATACCTGGACGAAAGCGGAAAACGCACCTTACCAAGCGGACGCTTTATCCGTACGCGACGTCAACGATACGGCCTTCTGTTCTTGC
>CACXDF010000136.1 GCA_902766325.1 uncultured Eubacteriales bacterium
ATCATTAATAAGAGACTTCGATGCTCTTTCGGTATCGATTATGCCTCCCTTCAAAAAGAATCCGCGCTTTTTCGCGATGTCGTCGAGAGTTTTTACGTCGCCGTATTTTAAATGAAGTTCGGCAGGATATTTTTCCGATAAGAAATCAAGTAATTGTTGCGAAAGAAATGTCAAATCAACGATTTCATCGCGAACAGACCCGACGAAAGCAAGGTGTAAAGCCTTGTTTTGGTCGCTGAAATCGGGAAAAAGCGTACCGGGGGTGTCCAGTACTTCGACATACGGATCGACCGAAACCCATTGTTTCCCTCTCGTTACGCCGGGTTTATTACCCGTGACAGCCTTTTTTTTGCCGATCAAGCTGTTGATGAGCGTACTTTTTCCGCAATTGGGAATACCGATAACCATCGCTCGGATAGTCTTTTTTATACCGCGACTCTTATACCGATCGATCTTTTCTTTATTTAATTCCTTTAAAAGTGAAATCAGCTTACCGTCGGAATTTTTCGTTGAGATACTTGTTATACAGGCTGAATTCGGTAAAGAAGAAAAATATTCGACCCACTTATTCAATGCAAACTGCGGCACGAGGTCGGATTTATTCAAGACATAAAGACGTGGTTTGCCCGAAATGATCTCATCGAAAGACGGATTGACGGAAGAACGCGGGATCCTCGCGTCGAGAACGTAAATAACGCAATCGACCGGTTTGATCTCTTCTTTCATCATCCGGATGGCTTTCGTCATGTGACCGGGGAACCATTGAATAAATTCGGACGGCATACTTTACTCCAACAGATCGGGACGACGCTCTTTCGTCAACATCAGGCTTTGTTTGCGGCGCCATCTTTCTATCTCGGCATGGTTACCGTTCAAAAGAACTTCGGGAACGGTCAGACCCATAAATTCGGCGGGACGAGTATATTGCGGATACTCCAAGAGTCCGTCCGAAAAACTTTCTTCCACTGTGCTTTCGGAACTCCCGAGCACACCTGGGATATACCTTGCTACGGTGTCGATCAAAATAAGCGACGCATAGTCGCCCGTCGACAAAACGTAATCTCCGATCGATATTTCCCGATCGACGTCCAGGTCGATAATACGCTGGTCGATCCCCTCGTAGCTGCCGTTGATGAGCAATAATTCGTCGTATTGAGCCAACTTGCCGACGATAACCTGAGAGAGTCGCTCTCCTTTTGGCGAAAGATAAATTCGGCAGGCCTTTCTTTCCGGATCAACGGCCGAAATAGAGTCGTGAAGAGGTTGCGGCGTCATAAGCATACCCGCGCCTCCTCCATAAGGATAATCGTCGCAACGCTTATGCTTATCCGTCGAATAATCTCTGATATTCGTAACTTCTATTGAAAAAACGCCTTTATCGAGCGCTTTACCGAGCACGCCGCACCGTAAAGAGTCGTAAATGTCCGGAAAAAGCGTCAGGACTTTAATCTTCATAAACGGCGACCTCGTTCAGTTTCTCTTTATCGGCGTAAACCAATTTTCGTTCCGTATCGATAGAAACGAAAACGCCTTTTACCCACGGCAACATGATCGTTTTGCCTTCTTTGGTCAAAACGACCACGTCCGCCGAGCCGTATTGCAGAACGTCTTTTATCTTTCCGACTCGTTCCGTTCCGGACATAACGATACAGCCGATCAAATCGGCTATATAATAACGTCCGTCCGGCAGGGGCGGCATTTTATCTTTTTCCGCCGAGATCTCGATATTGCAGAGCGATTTAGCGTCGTCTACGGTATCGACACCTTTCAATTTGAGCAGAACGAATTCTCCGCTTCTTCTCGCTTGTTCGACGTCGTAATCTTTATTTTTCAGGCGTACCACGGGTATCTTTTTAAAGAGATCGGGAGAATCGAGATAACATTGCGTCTTCAATTCTCCCTTTAATCCGTGTACTTTCAGCGTCTTACCGACAACGAGCATTATCTTTCCTCAAAATAAACGTTATAATTTTGATCGGAACCGCGGCTGGACGAATGAACGAGCGTACGAATGGCTTTTGCGATCTTTCCGCCTTTGCCGATGACTTTGGAAATCTTATCTTTGTCGACCATAACGCGGATATCGACCTTATCGCCGTCTTCTACGAGTACAATCTCGTACGACTCCTCTCCGATGAAACTTTTAACAATGTAATCTACTAAATCTTTCATCTTGCACCATTATTTTTCAATAATTCCGTTCTTAATGAAAAGACTGCGGACCGTTTCGGAACATTGCGCGCCGTTATTGAGCCACTTTTTGGCGATTTCAGCGTCGATCTTGATCTCGGCGGGTTCGCTGACAGGGTTGTAATAACCGATCTGTTCAATGTATTCGCCGTCTCTTGCTTTACGCGAATCGGTAGCGACAATACGGTAGAAAGGAGCTTTCTTTGCGCCCATTCTGGTTAATCTGAGTTTAACTGACATAATTTCCTCCAAAAAATAATTTTTAAATTTTTATCTTATTCCGAAAGGCAGTCTCATCTTACCTTTCGAGAATTTTTTCATTAGATCGCGCGTTTGAGTAAACTGATTGATAAGTCTGTTGACGTCCGCTACGGTCGTACCGCTGCCGGCGGCGATCCTGCGTCTTCTGGATGCGTTCAGGATATCCGGGTGCGTTCTTTCTTTCATCGTCATCGAATAAATAATGGCCTTCGTCTTTTCGATCTGTTTTTCGTCCACGTTAAGATTGGCCCCGCCGAGTTTTTTGCTCATGCCGGGGATCATGCTTAACATGTCGGACAAATTACCCATTTTTTTCATGTTCTTCAATTGATCGAGATAATCGTTAAGATCAAAGGTCGCATCTTTCATCTTTTGAGCCATTTTTTTGGCGTCTTCTTCCGAAATAGCTTGTTCCGCGCGTTCGATCAAAGTGAGCACGTCGCCCATTCCGAGAATACGGGATGCCATTCTGTCCGGATAAAACGGCTCGAGATCATTCATCTTTTCGCCCGTACCGCAGAACTTGATCGGCTTATTAAGGATAGCTTTGATACTCAAAGCAGCGCCGCCTCTCGTATCGCCGTCAAGTTTAGTAAGGATAACGCCCGTAATGTCGAGTTGCGCGTTAAAGGTGCTTGCCACGTTAACGCTGTCCTGACCGAGCATTGCGTCTACGACGAGCAGTATCTCGTTCGGCTTGACCTTGGCTTTTATATCGGACAACTCGTTCATAAGCTGTTCGTCGATATGAAGTCTGCCGGCGGTATCTATGATAACGACGTCGTGACCGTTTGCTTTTGCATAAGCGATGCCCTCTTCGGCTATTTTGACCGGATCGATCTGGCCTTTTTCGAATACGGGTACTTCTACGTTTTTGCCGACGATCTGAAGTTGTTTAATAGCGGCGGGACGATAGATGTCTCCCGCGACAAGAAGAGGTTTTTTCCCTTTCTTTTTTAACATCAAGGCGAGCTTGCCGCACATGGTCGTCTTACCGGCACCCTGCAAACCGCACATAAGGATCACGGTCGGCGGAGCGTCGGATATCTCCAATTTGGAATAGGTCGACCCCATTAATTCGATCAACTCTTCGTTAACGATCTTAATGACTTCTTGCGTGGCGTTCAGACCTTTCAGGATATTTTCGCCGCTGGCTCTTTCGCTTACTTTGGCAATAAAGTTTTTGACGACGGTAAAGTTAACGTCGGCTTCCAACAGAGCGATACGGATCTCGCGCATGGCCGTCTTGATCTCGAGATCGGTCAGTTGAGACTTGTTTCTTAATTTAGAAAAAGCATGGTTGATTTTTTCGGACAGCGTTCCAAAAGTAGCCATTATATCTCCTTTATTTCCGACAAAAGAACGATAAGCTGTTCTTTTACGTTTTCGTCGACGGTTTTATCGATCATTTTTTCCAATGAAAAACGAATCTTACGCACTTTATTTACGAGACCGAGTTTTCGCTCGTAGGTATATAATTTATCGGTCGCGCGTGCGACGAGGTCAAGCGCCGCCTGGCGCGTTATTCCGAATTCGTCCGCGACTTCGGACAGACTGAAGTCCATATCGCAATAAAAGCGCAATACGTCCCGTTGTCTTTCCGTCAGCATACTGCCGTAATAGTCGAGTAATAACCCGGTTTCGATCTTATCCGTCATATTTCACCGTAAAGCAAATATACTTTACAACATATTTTTTTTCTTGTCAAGCATTTTTACTTTATTCGAAAATATACTTGACAACGATTAGCACTCATTGTATAATATTGCTAACAGTTGGCAATAATGATTGCTAACGAGATATTTAAAAGGAGGAAATCAATATGAATAGTGACAAAATGACGCAAAAAAGCATGGAAATCATTCAGCAAGCAGTCAAAATGTGCCAAGGGAATAAAAACCCGGAACTGAACTGCTACCATATCGCCTACGCTCTTCTGACGGATCAGGATGGATTTGTTTCCAATTTGATCGGTAAATGCACTCCGAATAAAAAAGCCATCGTAATGACATTGGAAAATAAAATCGACGCCCTTCCGCGCGTATCGACGGGAAGCGATAAGGTGTACTCGTCTTCGGAGGCCGAATCGGTCATGAATAACGCCGAGATCCTTGCCGATCGGTACGGCGATAAATACGTCAGCGTAGAACACATTATGGAATCCTTACTCGATAAGTGTAAGGATGTTGCTCGCATTTTCAAAGAAAACGGCGTTACTTTACAGAGTTTTAAAACAAAACTCGCCGAAGTAAAAAAGAACAAAAAAGTCACCGACGAGAATCCGGAAGTAAGCTACGAAGCGATGGAAAAATACGGGACCGATCTGACGAAGCGCGCCGCCGAAAACAAACTCGACCCCGTTATCGGTCGTGACGACGAAATCAGAAACGTGATCCGAATCCTCTCCCGTAAGACGAAAAACAACCCCGTTCTCATCGGCGAGCCGGGCGTTGGCAAAACGGCCATCGCCGAAGGACTTGCGCTTCGTATCGTTCGCGGCGACGTGCCGGAAAGCCTGAAAAACAAAACAGTTTTTTCACTCGATATGGGCGCTTTGATCGCCGGCGCGAAGTACAGAGGCGAATTCGAAGAACGTCTGAAAGCCGTACTGAACGAAGTAAAAGAAAGCAACGGGCAAATTCTTTTGTTCATCGACGAACTTCATACTATCGTCGGAGCCGGTAAGACCGATTCCGCAATGGACGCGGGCAACTTACTGAAACCGCTTCTCGCCCGCGGCGAACTGCATTGCATTGGCGCTACCACCTTAAACGAATACAGAAAATATATCGAAAAGGACGCCGCTTTGGAAAGACGATTCCAGCCTATTATGGTCAACGAACCGACTATCGAGGATACGATCGCCATTTTAAGAGGACTTAAAGAAAGATACGAGATCTATCACGGCGTACAGATCACCGACGCCGCTCTTGTCAGCGCCGCGACACTCAGCGACAGATACATCACGGATCGTTTTTTACCCGATAAAGCGATCGACCTTGTCGACGAAGCGTGCGCCGTAATTAAAACGGAGATCGGTTCTATGCCGATAGAAATGGACGAGATCAACCGTAAGATCATTCAACTCGAGATCGAAGAAACCGCTTTAAAAAAAGAAACGGATAAGTTATCCGCGGAAAGGCTTTCCGCGATCCGTGCCGAACTTGCGGAATTACGCGATAAATTCAACGAAATGAAAATCCGACTGGAAGAAGAAAAATCGGGCATCAATTCGGTCACGGCCGTCAAGCAGGAAATCGATAGGATCAACGGCGAGATAGAGATCGCGCAACGTTCTTACGACTACGAAAAAGCGGCTAAACTGCGTTACGGCGATCTTCCCAAATTAATGGAAAAACTGAAATCATTGCAGGAAAATCCGGAAAAGAAATCGGCTTCTTTACTTCGTAATAAAGTCACGGAAGAAGAGATACAACAGATCGTTTCTCGTTGGACGGGAATACCGGTCACAAAACTGATGGAGTCCGAACGCAATAAATATCTTCACCTTGAAGAAACTCTTCATAAAAGAGTTATCGGACAAAACGAAGGCGTTCGACTCGTCAGCGAAGCTCTGCTTCGTTCCAGAGCAGGCATTTCGGACGTAAACAGACCGATCGGATCGTTCCTGTTCCTCGGACCTACCGGCGTAGGTAAGACAGAACTTGCCAAGTCGCTCGCCGCTACCCTCTTCGACGACGAAAAGAACATCGTGCGTATCGATATGAGCGAATATATGGAAAAGTTCAGCGTCTCCCGTTTGATCGGCGCCCCTCCGGGATACGTCGGCTACGATGAAGGCGGACAATTGACCGAAGCAGTCAGAAGAAAACCTTATTCGGTCGTACTTTTCGACGAGATAGAAAAAGCCCACCCGGACGTCTTTAATATTCTTTTGCAGGTTCTTGACGACGGACGAATCACCGATTCGCAAGGCAGGACGGTCAACTTTAAAAACACGATCATCATCATGACGAGCAACCTCGGCAGTTCGTACTTACTCGACGGCATAGACTCCGAAGGCGAGATCACGCAAGAAGCGCGTCAACAAGTGGACGAACTACTTAAACGCAGTTTTCGACCCGAATTCCTGAACAGATTGGATGAAATAGTTTTCTTTAAGCCTCTTACTTACGATAATATCAAATCCATTCTGGATCTGATTCTCGAAAAATTGGCCGGCAGACTCAAAGAAAGACAGATCAATCTCGTTGTCGAGAACAAAGCTCGCAACAAACTGATCGCGACCGGCTACGACCCGCAATTCGGCGCTCGACCGCTGAAAAGATGCGTGCAAGGTCAGTTAGAAACGCTGCTTGCAAAAACAATACTCGAAAGGGACGTTGCGCCCGGATCCACCATCACAGTCGACCTGGACGAAAACGGAAATTACGTTACGACCGTAACGGAATAAAATAAGAGCCTCGCTTTTGCGGGGCTCTTTTTTAATGCGTAAGAATGGATAAAATGACTTGATTCTGCACTGAAAAATATTTAGGAAGTATATATAATCGGTTTTTCGTGACGGAAACGTACTTTCTTACCGCATCGATTCCCTTTTCGTATTTATGCAGGAAATCGGCGTCGAATTTTTTATTGAACGCTTTTATATCTATTCCTTTTGCCGTGCGAAGCGATAACATGATCGTTTCCGTAATTTCATCTTCAACGGAATATTTTCGTTCGATTTTTTCTTTTTCGTTACCGGAGTGGCATCCGGATAAATACTTCTTCATGTCGTTTTCGTTATAATAACGTATGCCGCCGAAATAAGAATGCGCCGAAGGTCCGATGCCGATATACGGATGCATCGCCCAGTAGTTACCGTTATGGATGCCTTCTTTCCCAAGTTTGGCAAAATTACTTGTTTCGTAGCGATAAAAGCCGAGCATGCGACAAGTATCGGTCAATACGTCGTATTGATCGACTGTTTGATCGTCCGACGCGGGAAAAAACTCTTTTTCCTTTATCATTTTCGCTATTTGCGATTTTTTCGGAACGGATAACATATATCCGGATACGTGCGTGCAATAAGGGGCTATCGCATTGACGTCACTTTCCACGTCCTGATTTTTATCGAGTCCGATAATAAGATCGGCGCTTACGTTGTCAAAACTGTCTCCTGCGCGAACAAGCGCGTCTATTCCCTCTTCGGGCGTATGAAGTCTGCCGATTTTTTTCAGTAAAACCGGATCGAGCGTTTGAATACCGATACTGACTCTGTCAATACCGAATTTAGGGTATTCGGAAAGTTTTTCGGAAGAATTCGGATTGACTTCTATGGTCGTTTCTTTTGATTCGACCGTAAAAGAGGAATGAATGGCCGAAAAGATCTTATCCAGATGCCCGAGAGAAAGAAGACTGGGCGTACCGCCGCCCAAATAGATCGTTTCTATCTTTGCGGGAAATCTTTCGGAAACGCGTTTTATCTCACTTGATACTTCGTCAACGTAACGATCGAGCAGATCCTTATTCGTAGACGAAAAGAAATCGCAATAGTTACAGCGTTTTTCACAAAATGGGATATGAATATAAAGACCGGCGTTTTGCATTATTTACCGTCGAATTTAAGAATGGTCATAAACGCTTCGCTCGGGATGGCAACGTTGCCTACCTGGCGCATACGCTTTTTGCCTTCTTTTTGTTTTTCGAGCAATTTCTTTTTACGCGTAATATCACCGCCGTAGCACTTGGCAAGGACGTCTTTTCGGAGAGCTTTTACCGTTTCACGCGCGATAACTTTATTACCGATAGCAGCTTGAATGGGTATCTCGAATAATTGCCGCGGAATAACGTCTTTCAGCTTTTCCGCGATCATTCTGCCGCGAGCATACGCTTGTTCGCGATGAACGATAACACTGAGCGCGTCGCAAACGTCGCCGTTCAATAAGATATCCAATTTAACGAGGTCGTCCGGATTGTAGCCGTCCAATTCGTAATCGAGACTGGCGTATCCGCGCGTTTTTGACTTAAGATTATCAAAAAAGTCGTATACGATCTCACTGAGCGGCATTCTGTATTCGATTTGAACGCGGCTTTTGTCAAGATAGGTCAAATTGATATAGACACCCCTCTTTTCCTGGCATAGTTCCATAATAGCACCGACGTATTCCGGCGGGGTATATATGTGCGCGCGAACGATCGGTTCTTCGATACGTTCGATCTCTGTCGCTTGAGGAAGCTTGGACGGATTATCGATCTCGATTTGAGTACCGTCCGTTTTGGTGACGATATACGAAACGCTCGGCGCCGTAGTGATCAGATCGAGATCGAATTCTCTTTCCAGTCTCTCTTCGATGATCTCCATATGAAGAAGGCCCAAAAATCCGCACCGAAAACCGAATCCGAGCGCGATAGAGTTTTCCGGCTCGAAAATAAGAGCGGCGTCGTTCAGATTGAGTTTTTCGAGCGCGTCGCGTAAATCGTTATATTTACTTCCGTCCGCCGGAAAGATACCGGCGAAAACCATCGGCTGAACTTTTTTATAACCGTGCAAAGGCTCTTTGGCGGGATCGTCCGTTTTTGTGATCGTATCGCCGACAGAGGTGTCTTTTACGTTCTTAATACTTGCGCAAAGGTACCCTACGTCGCCTGCTCGAAGGATGTCGACAGGTTGCATATTGGGTGAAAAAACTCCGACTTCCGTTACGTCGAATTCTTTTCCGTTACTCATAAAACGGATACGGTCGCCTGCGCTTACTTTTCCGTCTTTGATCCTTATATTGCATACTGCGCCTTTGTAGTTATCGTACACCGAGTCGAAAATAAGAGCCTTCAAGGGTGCGTCTTCGTCGCCGCTTGGACAAGGCAAAGTCTCGACGATCATATCGAGTACCTGCTCTATATTCGTGCCGTCTTTAGCGCTGATAAGGGGCGCAGAGTGAGCGTCTATTCCGATGACGTCTTCAATTTCCGCGATCACCTTTTCCGGCTGAGCGCTCGGAAGATCGATCTTATTGATAACGGGAAGTATCTCCAGATTATTATCGAGAGCAAGATAGACGTTAGTAAGAGTCTGCGCTTCAACGCCTTGCGTCGCGTCTACGATCAGGATCGCTCCTTCGCAAGCGGCGAGAGAACGGCTTACTTCATACGTAAAGTCAACGTGTCCCGGTGTGTCGATCAAGTTAAAGGTGTATTCTTCTCCCTTGTGCTTATAAAACATTCTTACCGGCGTTAACTTGATCGTTATACCGCGTTCCCTCTCGATATCCATAGAATCGAGAAGTTGTTCTTTCATGTCGCGTTCGCTTACTTGCCCCGTTTTTTCCATAATACGGTCGGCGAGCGTACTCTTACCGTGGTCGATATGCGCGACGATACAGAAATTACGAATCTTTTTTTGTCTATCAGTCATATTGTTCCTTATTTTGATTTTTATTATATAAAATTTTTTTGAAAATAGCAATAAAAACCGCAAATATCTATTGTGTAAAATAAAATATGTTGTATAATATTTATTATGGAAACAATAGATTTACTTAAAAAGAATTTTGAAAAACGCGGATTTCATTTCGATTATTTCGAAAACAGCGAACAAGCGGTCGATTTTATCCTTTCTTTGATCCCGGAAAAGAGTTCGATCGGGTTCGGCGGGAGTATGACCGTTATGGAAACCGGACTTCTAGACGCGATGCAAAAAAAAGATTACGACCTGATCCACAGAGCGATCCGTACGGACATTCCGGCAAACGAAATATTCCTTCGTATGTATACGTGCGACTGGTACGTTTCTTCCGCGAACGCCATTACCGAAAACGGAGAAATAATCAATATCGACGGACGCGGAAACAGAGTTTCGGCCATTCTCGACGGACCGAAAAAGGTCGTTATACTTTGCGGCGTCAATAAGATCGTGTCTGACATCGCAGAAGGCATCGACCGTACCAGAAACGTAGCTTCGCCGAAGAACTGCGTACGTCTCAACAAAAAAACGCCTTGCGCCGTAACGGGAAAATGCGAAAAATGCAACAGTCCCGACACGATTTGCAAAGCGACCGTCATTTTACATCATCCGACGACGGGTACGGAAGTCTACGTTGTCGTCGTCAATAAAGAACTGGGATATTGAGATAGGAGGACAATATGTTTTTATTCGAAAGACCGATCGCCCACCGCGGGCTTCACGACGAAAACCGTACGGAAAACTCCATGGCTGCTTTCAAAAACGCCCTTGAACACGGATATAATATCGAAACGGACGTTCATCTTCTTAAAAGCGGCGAAGTAGTCGTTTTTCACGATAACACCCTTAAA
>CACXDF010000137.1 GCA_902766325.1 uncultured Eubacteriales bacterium
CAGGATGAAAACGGTCAATTCGATTTCGGCACTATCTATAATCATATCGGTGTTTACGGCACGATTATATTCGTGATCGTTGCCTTTTTGATGTCGATCGTGCTCTTTATCATGAATCTCGTTCGCATTTTTACGTACACTTCGAGAAGAATACACGGCACCACTTTCTTCGCAATGTTTATTTCTCTCCTCGCGATGATATGTCCGGCGCTCGCCTCCTGCGAAGGTACGGCTCTCGGCACTTCTTTTGCCAATTACTTTACCGGTTTAAACGGAACGAACACCTTTATCGGGAATAAATCGGTGACCACAGGATTGACCATTACCTTCATTCTGCCTGCGGCGCTCTGTTTGGTCATGCTTATCTTACCGCTTCTTTTCAAGAACCGCTACAAGAAGTTACCGACCCGTCTGCCGAAAGGAAACAAAATACACGACCCCTTTACCAGGGACAAGAAATAACGGAAAAAAATATATATGTTCGATACTTTTAAAGCCGACCTGAACGCCGCGCTGGAAAACGACCCCGCGGCCAAAAGCAAGGCGGAAATCATTTTTACATACGGCGGCTTTCGCGCGTTACGCAGCTATCGGCGTGCCCATTGGTTCTATACGCACAAAATGCCTTTCATTTCCTACCTTATCACGGCGCGGGCGCGTCGGTGGTACGGCGTAGACATCCATCCCGCGGCCAAGATCGGAAAAGGCGTCTTTATCGACCACGGCGTAGGTCTTGTCATCGGAGAAACGACGGAGATCGGCGATAACGTTACCATCTATCAGGGCGTCACTTTGGGCGGTACGGGTAAGGACGTAGGCAAACGTCACCCCACCATCGGCAATCACGTTATGATCAGCTCCGGCGCGAAGGTCCTCGGTCCCGTTGTCATCGGCGACTACACCAAAATAGGCGCCGGGAGCGTCGTTTTAAAAAACGTCCCCTCTCATTGCACGGTCGTAGGCGTACCCGGACGCGTAGTAAGAATGCACGGCGAAAAATACAAAGACCTCGACCAAAAATTGCCCGACCCCGTTTTGGACGAATTCGTACGTATCAACGAACGTCTGAAACAGATCGAAAAAGAATTAAATATCAAAAACAGTTGCACCGAATTGATAGAGCAACAAAACGTCAATAAGGAAGAAGAGTAAATGTTAAAAGTCTACAACACGCTCACCAGAAAGAAAGAAGATTTCGTACCCATCGACGAAAAATGCGTCCGTATGTATTCTTGCGGACCCACCGTATACAGTTACGCCCATATCGGGAACTTGCGCACGTACGTTTTTATGGACCTCATCAGAAGAGTCTTAAGGTACGACGGATATAAGATCAAAGGCGTTATGAATATCACCGACGTTGGCCATCTCCTCTCCGACGGAGACGAAGGGGAAGACAAGATGGCGAAAGCCGCGCGCGAACAAAAGAAAACGCCGTGGGAGATCGCCGCTTATTATACGGACGTCTTTTTTAAGGATATCGACGCTCTGAACATCGGCCGCCCCGAAATCATCGCAAAAGCGACCGAACATATCCCCGAAATGATCGAATTCGTACAAGCCCTGCAAGAAAAAGGCTATGCCTACGAGATCACCGACGGTATTTATTACGACATCGGCAAATTCCCGTCCTACGGAAAGTTATCCGGACAGGTCCTCGATGAAAAAGAAGCGGGCGCCCGCGTCGAAGAAAACAGCGAAAAGCGTCATCCGGCGGACTTCGCTCTTTGGAAAAAAGCGGACAAAAATCACATTATGCAATGGCCGAGTCCGTGGGGAATGGGTTTTCCCGGCTGGCACATCGAGTGCTCCGCTATGAGCAGAAAATATTTGGGCGAGACGTTCGATATCCACTCCGGTGGCATCGACGCGGTACCGGTGCACCACGAAAACGAGATCGCGCAGAACGAAGCCCGCGCCGGAAAGAAAACGGTCAACTATTGGATGCACGGCGAATTCATGATGGTAGACGGCGGCAAAATGAGCAAGAGTCTCGGCAACGTCTACACCATCGCGCAACTCCGCGATATGGGATACGATCCCCTCGACTTCCGCTTTTTCTGCCTTAACGCGCACTATCGCAAGAAGCTGAACTTCACTTTCGAGGGCATGACGGCGGCAAAAACCAGTCGAGAAAGGATCATGGCCACTTTGTATCAACATAAGGTCTCTCCCGTCAAGACGGACGAAACCGTGCTGAACGACTATAAAAACAAGTTCAGCGAGGCTATCAACGACGATCTGAACATTCCGCTCGCGCTCGGCGTTCTCTTCAATATGCTGAAAGAGCCGAAGAGCAAAGACGTCTACGAATTGGCGCTTCAATTCGATAAGGTGTTCGGCTTGAGCTTCGATAAGGCGACCGCGCCCAAACAGGACGCGCCGAAAGACGATATTCCGCAAGAAGTACTCGACCTCGTACAAAAGAGAGCCGACGCCAAAAAGGCGAAGGACTTTGCGTTGGCGGACGCCATCCGCGGACAAATAGCGGAACTCGGTTATATAGTCAAGGACACCAGAGAAGGCGCAGTCGTTACCAAACAATAGGAGAAAAAAATGAAACGGATCTACAAAATCGAAGAAGGGAAAAAAGTTTGCGGCGTATGCGGAGGACTTGCCGAATATTTTGATATCGACCCCACTTTGGTACGCGTCGTATGGCTTCTTGCCGTACTCGGCGCCGGCGTCGGCTTGATCGCCTATTTCGTTTGCGCCATCGTCTTCCCGAAAAAATCGGAAGTTATTAAAGACGAGAATAAATAATTATTTTTACAACAAAAAGAAAAAGACGGAACAATGTGCGTTCCGTCTTTTTCTTATCGTTAAATAAGCGCTTTAAACAAATTCTCTTAAATAAGAAATCGCGGCCTGCAAGGCGGGGATATTGTCTTCTTTCCCTTCGAACTCCACCGATACGAAGCCGTCGTAACCGGCTTCTTTCAGGCGCGCAAGACAGTCCTTGACCGGAACGATACCCTTTCCGATGATCGTACCGAGCAAATAATGTCCGTCGCTCGCCTTAAAGTAATTCGGTTTGAAAGTATCGCTCCGCAAAAAGTCTTTGGCGTGGACGTGAACAGCGTAGGGCGCGGCGACCGTCACCGAAGAAAGGGGCTCAGCGCCGACGCAAAGGAAGTTACCCACGTCGCAAAGCCAGCGATAGTTTTCGTTCCCGACCTTGTCGATCAGATATTTTACGCGTTCGGGCGCTTGAAAAATAAAACCGTGGTTTTCGGTACAGGTACGGATCCCTTTCGTTTTGGCGTACTCTGTGACTTCCTTAATATAAGGCGCCATCTTATCGGCGGCTGCCTGCCACGAACGGGTGGGCGCAAGCGCATAGCAAACGTCGTGACGCATCACGGACACTCCGAGCGCGGCGGCGATATCGACTTGCTTTTTCAGATTTTTTACCGTCTTTTTCGGGAAAAATCGAACAAAATTAGCTCCGACGCTATAACATACGATGGGTAGACCGATCGAGTTGCAATAAGCGCGGATCCTTTTTGCCGTCTCGATATTGTTCGGCTGTAATTCGGTAAATTCTATTCCATCGTAACCCATTTCTTTAGCGAGACGGCAGATATCTTCGTAACCGCAACCGGTTTTTCTTTGATAAGCGGAAAAACTGTAAGAAGAAACACTGATCTTCATGGTAAAATAAACTCCTTATTGTTCTTTACGAACCAACTTGCATTCGATGTCTGAAATTTTATCGAGGAGAAACGCCTCTTTGATGTGGTTACCGTCGCGGACAATACTTTTTTCGTCCACCGTACAACCGCGCAATTTTAAATAATACAGCGCCCGTTCGACGTCTCTCGTTTTAAAGCAAACGCACCCGATCCCCTTTCGCTTGCCCGAGCATTCGACCTCGAGACCGGCGTCGGAGCGCATACCGATCGACAACGGCGCGCCGCTGAACTTACTGATCGTACTCATGGCGGCGGACGCCTCTTTACCTTCGGCGTAAAGGGTGAAAGAATCCAATTCCAGATCCATAACGGTATTGACGACTTCTTTTGCCTTACGGGTAACGCTGTCAAAACGGTCCTCTTTCAGATCTTCTGCCGTAGCGACGAAAGTACCGCCGCAACAAAGGACCTTATTATAGTCGAGATAAGAACGTAAATTATCAAGATTAATACCGCCGGTAGGTACGAATCGCAAAAACGGATATGGCCCGGACAAAGCTCGAAGCATCGAAAGTCCGCCCATTTGTTCGCAGGGGAAGAAATTACAGACCCGAAGTCCCCTCTCGAAAAGTCTGTCGAGGTCGCTCGGATTACTGCAACCGGGGAAAATAGGCAACCCGATCTCTATGGCGCGATCGACTACTTTCGGATTGAAACCCGGGGTTACGATAAACTTAGCTCCGGCATTTTGAGCGCGGGCGATCTGATCGGCGGTAAGTACCGTTCCCGCGCCTACAGTTACGTTGGGGCACTTTCCGGAGATGATGCGAATGACTTCTTCCGTCACGCTGCTGCGATATGTTATTTCCACCACGTCAACGTGGGCGGCGGTCAATGCGCCGACAAGCGGAAGAGCGTCCGTAACGTCTTCTACGGTGACGATCGGGATGAATCCGCATTGCTCGAACTTACGTATAAGAGACTCGTAATTGGCGTTATATTTCGGGTTGTAAGTGGTAAGCATCGGATTCCCCTCTATTGATTGTTTCGATGTCTTTATTGTAGCACATAAGACGCAGAAAAGCAATACCGCATTTTACCGGGAAAGAGCGCTTTTTGCGACGCCTCGCGTCGTGCGGTCGGTATTGATTATTATATGCGCGCATGCTACCGTATTATTATATTCTATAATATGAGATTATGTTGTTTTATGAATATTTTCGACCGTAAAAGTTTTACCGACTGCCTTACGCTCCCAAACAGCGTAAAGCGGCGCGCTCGCGTCTAAAGACGGCGCTATATA
Organism: uncultured Eubacteriales bacterium; assembly: GCA_902766325.1. GTDB lineage: Bacteria > Bacillota > Clostridia > Christensenellales > DTU072 > CAG-1782. The sequence goes on from CACXDF010000137.1 coordinate 4,939, forward strand.
CAGTCCGACCGGAATTTAAGGACGAAAAATATACTTCGTTTGTCTTTTTTTGTCAATATCGTTTGCAATCCTTTTTTTCGTTGTGTTATTATAATACTTAATCAATTCTTTAAAAAGGAAGCTGAAGATGTACAAGATCATTTCTAAAAGAGTACTTGCGCCGAACGTGAACGAATACACGATCGAAGCGCCGAAAGTGGCTCGCAACGCCCGTCCGGGACAGTTTATTATTCTGCGCGTGGACGAAGAAGGCGAACGCGTGCCGTTCACTATCTGCGATATGGACAAAGAAAAAGGGACCATCACCATCCTCGTTCAGACCGTCGGATCCACCACCTATAAGCTCTCTCTTCTGAAAGAAGGCGACTCTATAGCCGACTTTGTCGGACCTTTGGGCAACGCGACCGACCTGTCCGCATACGAAGACATCATTCTTGTCGCCGGCGGTATCGGAAGCGCCGTCGTTTATCCTCAGGCAAAATACCTCGCTTCTATCGGAAAGAAAGCCACTGTCATCCTCGGCGCGCGCAACGAAAGTCTGCTGATGTACGTAGAAGAATATAAAAAATGCGGCGTTAACCTCTGCATTATGACGGACGACGGCTCCTGCGGAGAAAAAGGCTTCGTCACTCAGAAGTTACAGGCCATTCTCGAAGAAAAGAAATGCGACGTCGTTATGGCGGTAGGCCCGCTCATGATGATGAAAGCCGTTTGCGAAGTCACGAGACCCTTCGGCGTGCACACCATCGTCTCTCTTAACAGCGTTATGGTAGACGGCACGGGTATGTGCGGATGCTGTCGCGTAACGGTCGGCGGAGAAACGAAGTACGCCTGCGTCGACGGACCGGAATTCGACGGACACTTAGTCGACTTTGCCGAAGCGGCGGCGCGTTCGGCTTTTTATAAAGAAAAAGAACAAGCGCACTATTGCAACCTGCGCGGAACTGTTGAAGGGGGCAAATAATGGTAGATAAGAATGCAAAGAGGACCTTGCCCGTAGAGCAAGCGCCCGAAGTAAGAAGTCATAACTTTGACGAAGTCAATAAAGGTTTTACCGCCGAAATGGCGATC
>CACXDF010000138.1 GCA_902766325.1 uncultured Eubacteriales bacterium
ACACATTGTCCCCGTTTTCGTTATTTCAGAAGTTCTTATTATTTTATGACGAACTTGTTTATCATCATTTCTTTTAATAAAAGGAGCTCTTTTTCTATATCCGTGTCTACGGTATAAACGAGACCGACGGCATAACGCGTGACTGCCGCAAGCATCAGATGCGCCGTCACGGAAAACATTTCTTCGGCCGACATGTCGGTACGCAAAGTGCCGTCTTCCTTGCCTTTACGATAGGTTTCGGCAAAACGCATTTCCACCGCGTCGATGATATCGGTATACCCCTTTAGCTGTTCGTTGGATACGTCTTCGATCTGAAGATATACGTTAAAAAACTGATTAAATCTTAGCAGGTCTTTATGCTCGCGGTAAAGATCGAGAAAAGATTCCAAATAAAAATCGAACATTTCGGCGCCGGTTTGGTCGGTCGTCTGCAGCTCGGACTGTTTTTTACGGTTTTCTTTGGAAAATTCATCCCACACCCATGCTCCGACGGCCAGCACAACGGCCGGTTTGGACGGATAATAACGATAAAGAGAGGCGATCCCGATCTCGGCGGCCTCCGCGATATCGTTCATAGTGACTTTTTCTATACCTTTTTCGGCAAAAATGAGGAATCCGCTTTCTAAGATCCTTTGGTTTTTTGCCGCCATCTCAATGGCGTCTTTTTCTAAATTTCTTCCCATTCTGCTCCTCCCCGTCGCAACACAACGGCGTCACATTACGATAGTAATTCTATCACAATAATAGGTCCGGGTCAAGTTTTTTGCGCGTTTGAGTTGATTTGCGCCAATTATGCAATAAAATCATATTATTTTGTGCAAAAGCAAACGACCGATCATCTTTTCCACGGGCGGGTTTTGTCGATCCAGCCGTTCGATTTCCAATACTTGTAGTCGGTGTAGTCGGGATCTTTTTTGCCGAGGCCCGTTTGCATAGCGCGGACGATGAAAAATTTACATTTTACTGCGAATTTAACGCGCGGCTTGCGAGGAAGAGCGATAAGAGTCTTTTTTGCGACGGAATTCAGCTTATCGGTCATGGTCCGGCGCTTTCTTTCCGGTATTTTTTCCCAAACGACTTCGCTCATCAACTTAAAGCCGATCGTTTTGACAGAACTGACGCCCCACCACGACAGGCTGTCTTTGATATCTTTGGCGGCGGATTTTTCGCCGGCGCCGAGGCATTGCGTAATGATGATCGCGCGCTTAAAGAACATTTCTTTTGCGGGTCGATGGGGCATCCAGCGATAGCCGAAGTGGTCGAGCATCGCTTTCATCGCGCCCGTTACGTGGAAGACGTAAGAGGGGGAGGCGAAGACCAAAAGATCGGCTTCCAACACGGCTTTTTCGATAGCGGCGATATATTCTCTGTCCTTGCACATATTTTCGTCGCGTAGAAAACAGGTTTTGCACCCGGCGCAGAAAGCGGGGCAGTCCTTGGGGAGATAAAACTCCGTTATTTCGGCTTTATCCCGGAAGTTATCGAGAAATATTTCTTTCAATTTATAAGTAACACCGCGTAAAGCGGTGCCGTTTATGACGGTTATCTTCATGTTATTCACCTGTTTTTTAATCGAAAACGATTTTATTGATCCCGACGGACGGGTCGAATTTGCGATCGGTCTTACCGCAAACCGTTTGCATAAAGATCTCGCCCGTTAAAGAGACTTTCGCCTCGAACAGATGTCCGCCGACCACTTTCCCGCCGGGGCCCGTGCAAGTAATATGCAGATGAAGATAGGGCTCCCCATCCTTTGTGGTCAGATCGCCTGTAAGAGCGTTGATCTCGTGATTTCCGACGTAATGCATACGGTCGTAATCGGCTTTATTCAAGTCGAAAACACCTACCGAAAAGTCGTCTATCGCTCCGATTCCGATGATGGAAGCGAGGGCGCATTTTTCTTTTTCCGCGACTTCCGTCAAACTTTTTACGATTTCGTCGCCTTTGTCGAGACGAACTACGATCGTTTTATCGAAAACTCTGTAATCCATAATATGACTCCTCTTTTTTCTGTATTATACCACCATAAAACGTCGAATGCAATAGAGGGCAGAGGCCTTTCTTTTCTACGGAAAAGCAATTTTTTGTCATTAATTGCGCCGTATCATATTTAAAACGCCGTAATAATTCTTAAAAACGCCAAAAAGCATTGACTTGAAATAATATGTATGTTAGAATCAAACTAAACTTAATATTCGGCAAAATCGGAGAAATCCGATGACGCAAAGCTATAGGGCCTTTAACGTGGCAGCCAGTTGCACACTATAACGGTGGTTCCGAGGGTCTTAACGGACGCAAAGGAACGATCGGTGTTATTGACCGTTGCCTATAGCTAAGTTGGTAGCGGCGTTTTTTTTAAGAGGGAAAACGTCGGGAACAGAAAAAAACGGGGACGAAAGAATGAAGAGGAATTTTAAGAGGGAAGGCCTGTTTGAAGGCCGTGTCAAACGACCCATCAGAAGGACGTTATTGATTATTTCCATAGTGATTATTTTGGTCTTGAGCGGACTGGCAACGTCCGTTCTGTATTCGTTTGTTTCTTCGATAACGTGGAAAGAAAACAGCGATCGGCTGACCGACATTGCGACGTACGTAGAAAGCAAGATAGACGCGGACGATCTGAAAGAGTGCCGGGATAGGTATAATACTCTTGCGGAAGAGCGAAAAAA
>CACXDF010000139.1 GCA_902766325.1 uncultured Eubacteriales bacterium
ACAATAACGTGATCGTATCCGGTATCGGCGCTAAGGGCGTAATCAACTTGCAAGGTATCGACGTCCGTCAAACGGCCAGAGGTAACCCGCAAGGAGCTTCCGCCTATATTTGGGAACCGATCTGCGGTTCCGAAGTGCCGGACGAAGAAACGATCGTCGGTTTCGACGGCGTGTTCGACTTTAAGGAATGCATGGCATACGCCCTTGCCGTAGGCGACGACGGAAACCCGTCCGGACAGTATTACGGCTTATTCGGAAAAGTGACCGGAGGTTTTGTACGAAATCTGACGTTTATGAACGGTTATTTCAATTCCTTCAGCGCCGTAAAATATATGGGCCTTGTGTGCGGTTATGCAATAAACGCAAGTTTTGATACGATTCGTTTCGAAATGAACTCCGGCGCGTATAACGCGTATAACGACGCTTCGCTCAAAGGATCCGCCGGCAATGCCGAGATATTCCTGTCCGGACCGGACTATGTGGGCGCGTTGTTCGGATACGGAAGATCATGCTTTGTCAGCAACGTCACGATAAACAGTAATAATGCGCCCAATATGTATGCGGAAGTATCCGGTGCGCAGTACGGCGGCGTTTTGATCGGCGCCATCGAGGGCGGCAGTATCACCAACGTGACGGTCAATAATAATATATGGATCGTTTCCGACAGTAACCCGTTTAACGATACGATCGGCGCCGCGGGCGGTTTGATCGGATATGCGGGCGGTATCGTTACGCGTCAAGGCAATAAGATGACGTGCAATATCGGCGGAGAACTCACGGTGAACGGTATCGAGCTTATCGGCGTCAGCAGTTCCAATACGCCTACTATTGTCGTCGGTAAAGAGATATCTTCCGTTTCCGGAGGCATATTCGGCGTGGTAGGATACGGCGCGACGGTCGAAAACGTCCATTTGCGGACTTCGACCGGATCCATCGTGTTCAACATTGACGAAGAACAAGATCATACGGCTACGAGATACGCCCTTATTCTGAGAGCGTCGACGTCGTCCCGTACGGAAGAAAATCTGAAACTTCTCGGTAGCTACGGTTTTGTCGGATCGATTGCCGGCGTCAACTACGGTACGATCAACGGCGCGCTTTGTTCCGTTAATTCGTACGTATTCGCTTATTCCGGTATAGTGGGCGGTTTGGTCGGAGCTAACTTCGGTACGGTCGAAAACTTCAACCTCGGTTCTTCCTTCCGCGTTTATGCGTGGGAGAGTACAGAATCCGGTCCTTTACGTTCTTTCAATATCGGCGGTTTGGTCGGCTTTAACTATGCCGGGTCGGGTGCGAAGATCCTGCTTGCGGAAGAGGAATTCAACGCCGACGCTGCCGGACTTATCAATCAATGCACCTTGCGCGGCGCTTATCAAGCCAGCAACGGATATACGGGAGAGACGGGCTGGAATACCGCGTCTGTCTATACTTTCAACAGAAACGGTATGTCGGATAACGATTACAGCACCGGGAAGTATTTTATAACTACCGGGAGCCCGATCACTTCCGCCGGTAGCGACGGGTCGGCACAGCGTGATAACTTTAACCGTGTAACGAACAGGAGCAATTACGTTGACAAGCAGGATTACCTGCGCATGGGTGGTATCTGCGGCTATTCGACCGGTAGGATCTATAACTGCTTAACGGAGAACGTGCGTTTGTCTACCTATAAGTGGCGCTACTCGTATGCCAGTTCTCCGGTACTCGGCGGATATGCTTGGGCGGTGCAAGCCGGTCTTATCTGCGGCTATTTCGATCCGATCAATACGGAAATCAAAGGTTGGGATTCTTATATGGATGATGTTGGCGAATTCGATTCTGCAAATGCATCATATAACACCAATCGAATTCAAAGCTGTGTTGCGAACGTTTGCTCCATCAATGTCAACGGCAATATCTGGATGGATAATATCTGGGACGCCAGCGGACCGAATCACGACGGATGCGACGACTCATCATTAGCTGCCGGTGTCAGCACGGCGGGCATCGTCGGCGGCGTCAGCTCTAACGCGAGCGGAAAACGTTTTGCCGTCAATACTTGTAAGGCAACGAACGTTAAGTATCAGATATACTTCCAGGCGTACGGCTTATCCAATTCCGGCGGCGGTACGTCGAAAGACTACGGTTGGAGAACGTACGACACGTCTTACGATCAAGGATGGGGCCCGTGGAAAACGACTGTTACTAATTATCATGCGGCGTCTCTCCGTTCGTTTGCCGTTATTGAAATTAACGTCGCCGGTATTGCTTCCGGTCTCGTTGCTCCGGTTAACGGAAAGCTAGATAGCGGTTATGCCGAATTCTGTTATCAATCCGACATCAGTAGCGCATACACTCCTCAAACGACTGTAAATGATACGTATAAGGATCTGGGCGAATCGACGGCATGGTACTTCGGTTGGGGCGGAACCGATGCCGGCGACATCAACGGCGCATGGCTCAGATACGTTAAGTATTATGGCGGTAACGGGAAAGGAAGTTTCGATGTCGATCCGTCCGGTAATATAACAAACGAAAGTATCTCGCCTGCGATGAATGGTAGTATATATACGATTTTTTCGTCAGACGCATACAGTTTCGGCTTCAAGAGTGGCCGGGTTGTTGCTACCGATCCCGCGACGGGTTGCTTACGATGCGTATACAACGAGATCAATTATGCCTATCGGTATACCGAGGGCGGAAACGTTAAGTGGATCGTATCGGATACTCCGCCGGCCGGAAGCGTCGATATCCCGACGATCGGATAAAACAAAAAGAAAAACAACTTATTATAGAGGTATAGTAAAATGAGAACACACAACTGTAATCAGCTCAGACGTGAAGACGACGGAAAAAAAGTCGTCCTCAACGGCTGGCTTCATAGCGTACGGGACCTTGGGTCCGTTGTCTTTTTCGTCATGCGCGACTTTTACGGCATGACGCAAGCGACCGTGGACGATCCCGCTATGCAAGAGACGATCCGCGCCATTCCGCGCGAGTCTACGATCGAAGTGGTCGGAACGGTACGCTTGCGCGAGGCTCCGAACCCGAACCTGCCGACGGGCGATATCGAAGTCGTACCGGAAAAGATCACCGTTCTCGGCAAGTGTTACGAACAACTTCCGTTCGAGATATCCAATTCTCTTGCTTCACGAGAAGATACGCGCCTCAAGTATCGCTTTTTGGATCTGAGGAATCCGCTTGTCAAAGATAAGATCGTTTTGCGTAGCAAAGTCGTCAGTGAGATCCGTCGTATCATGACAGACAGAGGCTTTTTGGAGATTGCGACGCCAATTCTGACCGGTTCTTCACCCGAAGGCGCACGCGACTTTATCGTCCCCAGCCGTCTGTATCCGGGTAAGTTTTACGCGCTCCCGCAAGCGCCGCAACAATATAAGCAGCTTTTGATGACTTCCGGCTTCGACCGTTATTTCCAGATCGCGCCTTGCTTCCGTGACGAAGATGCCAGAGCAGACCGTTCTCCGGGCGAATTTTACCAACTTGATATAGAAATGTGCTTTGCTTCGCAAGAAGAGGTCTTTGCCGAATTGGAAAGCATTCTTCCCATGTTATTCAAAAAGTTTACGAATAAGAGGGTAGACGACGGCCCGTTCCAACGCATCCCGTATCGCACTGCGATGGAAAAATACGGCAGCGATAAGCCCGATCTGAGGAATCCGCTCGTTCTTTCCGACGTGACCTCCGTAGTTGGGTCTCTCAG
>CACXDF010000140.1 GCA_902766325.1 uncultured Eubacteriales bacterium
GATCTGATGGAACAGATCAACGCCTTTGGCGAATTCGACCTCTACGGCGCTTGCTATCCCGAAGGTCATGTGGAAAGTCCTTCTTTCGATCAAGATATCCAAATAATGAAAATGAAAAACGATCTCGGCGTCAAAACTTTTTTGAGCCAGCTCTTTTTAGACAACAAAGATTTTTTGAATATGCGCGATAAAGCGACCGCCGCCGGCGTTACGGCGGTGCTGTCGGCCGGTATCATGCCCATCACGAGCGCGAAACAGATCGTCCGTATGGTACAGCTTTCCGGAGCGAAAATTCCGCCGAAAGTTGCAAAAATGCTTTCAAAGTACGAAAATAACGAAACCGCTCTTTGCAAAGCGGGCATGGACTTTGCCGTTAAGCAAATAAGAAGCCTCGTCAAAGAGGGCGTCAGATCCATACACTTGTATACCATGAACAATATCCATACCGCCGAATATATCCGCGCGGGGATCGAGGACTTGCTCTGATGAAAAAGCCGTTGAAAGAAGCGCTGAAAGGCAGATTCTACTTGGATGGAGGAAGCGGGTCTTCCTTTCTTGCCATGGGCCTTGCCGGCGCGCATCCCGAACTGTATCCTTTGACCGAGCCGCAGGCGGTGGCCGCGGTGCATCGGTCGTTTTTCGAGGCCGGAAGCGACGCCGTCCTGACCGATACGTTCGGCAGTAACTCCCGTAAAGCGGATTTAAGTAAGTTTTCTCTTTCCGATATCATCGAAGCCGCCGTCAGGATCGCCCGTTCGGTCGCCGACGAGTACGGCAAGTACGTTATTTACGACTGCGGCCCGACGGGAGCTTTGCTCGAACCTAACGGAAAAACCACTTTCGAAGAAGCCTATGATCTGTTCGCCGAGCAAGCGCTGATCGTAGCCGGTCTCCCCGTCGACGGGGTGATCATCGAGACGGTCAGCGACTTGCAGGAAATGCGCGCGGCTTTTCTTGCGTTTAAAGAAAATACCGATCTGCCCATTCTTTGCAGTATGACGTTCGAGAAGGGCGGCAGGACGTTCACCGGAACGAGCGTGGAAAGCTACGCCGTCACCATGCAGGCTCTCGGCGCCGACGCCGTCGGCATCAACTGCGGCACCGGGCCTCGCGATATGCTCGATAACGCCCGCAGACTCGTTTCTTGCGCGCAAATACCCGTTTTTATCGAGCCGAACGCCGGTCTTCCTCGTTTGGAAAACGGAAAAACGGTTTACGATACCGACGCCGAAGCCTTTTCGGACGTAATGAAAGATATCTGCTTGTCGGGCGTAAACGTCCTCGGCGGCTGTTGCGGGACTTCTCCCGAATATATCGAAAAAACGGTAATAAAGACGCGGAACTTACCCGTTGCGAATAATAATAACGTCCTTGACGCGCTTTGCTCGGCTTCTTGCGTCGCCGCGTTCGGAACGGACAGCCTTGTGATAGGGGAACGGCTCAATCCTACGGGAAAGCCCACCTTAAAGCAAGCTATTCTCAACTCCGATTTCGATTATATGCTCTCCGTTTGCGTCGCCGAAAAACAGGAGGGCGCGGACGTGCTCGACGTCAACCTGGGCGTAGCCGGCATTGACGAAACGGAAATGCTGCCGCAGGCGGTACGTAAGATCCAGGGCATCGTCGATTTGCCTCTGTGCATCGATACGGCTAAGGCCGAGGCCTTGAAAAAAGCGGTGCGCATCGCGTGCGGAAGATGTCTCATCAACTCGGTCAACGGCAGTAAGGACAGTATGAAAGCCGTCTTTCCCGTGGCAAAAAAATACGGTTCTTACGTCGTCGCTCTGTGCTTGGACGAAGACGGTATCCCGGAAACGGCCGACGGAAGAATAGCCATCGCAAAACGCATCCTGAGCGAAGCGGAAGAATACGGGATCGAAAAGGAAAGGTTTTTGTTCGACCCGCTCACCATGGCCGTCAGCGTCGACAAAAATAACGCGCTCATTACGTTGGACGTATTAAAAAGGCTCCGCCGAGAACTCGGCGTAAAGACGACTTTGGGCCTCAGTAACGTCAGTTTCGGTTTGCCGAACAGACCGATCATCAATTCCACCTTCTACACTATGGCGTTGGAAGCGGGCACGACGAGCGCCATCATCAATCCGACTTTGAAAGCGGGGTACGATCCCGCCGCGTACGAACTCTTGATGGGGAACGATCCTTCTTGCGAACGATACATCGCCGCTTGCCAAGGCGTCGAAGCGGAAAAGAAAGAGATAAAAATGGATCTTTCCACCGCTATCGTACGGGGACTTGTCGGCGAAGCCATGACGCAAGCAAAAGAAAAGGCCGACGAAAATAATTTTGCCGCCGTCATCGACGAAGACGTCATCGGCGGTTTAAATAAACTGGGCGCGCTGTACGCCGAAGGTAAAGTTTTTCTTCCGCAACTGATCGCCGGGAGCGAAGCGGCCAAGGCTGTTCTTGAATTTTTAAAAGATCGTTTTATTCCCGAAGGGGGCGCCTATAAGGCGACCGTCATTCTCGCCACCGTCAAAGGCGACGTTCACGACATCGGTAAGAATATCGTAAAAGCTGTCGTCGGCAACTACGGCTATCGTATCGTCGACCTGGGTAAAGACGTGCCGAAAGAGGACGTTCTTGCCGCGGTGGAACGTTATAAACCGGAAGTCGTCGGTTTGAGCGCCCTTATGACGACCACGCTCGACAGCATGACCGAGACGACGGCTCTTTTACACGAGACTCATCCCGAAGTCACCGTTATGGTGGGCGGCGCCGTCGTTACGGCGGAGTTTGCCGAGCAGATCGGCGCGCTGTACAGTAAGGATGCCAGAGAGATGGCCGAGATATTGGAAAGAAAATTTTCGTAACCGGTTTTTCCGATTTTAAATAAAAACACGTCCGATTTTGGGGCATTGACCGACGCAAGGGTATATGCTATACTTTTCGATAGACAAAAGGGGTGTTATTTATGAAGAAACTAAGCGAAAAAACGAACAAAATATTGATGGCAGTCTTCGCCGTCTGCACGCTTGTTATGCACGCGGCGCTGTCTCGCGCTTTCGTCTACGGGTTGCTGGTCGAAGCGTTGGTGCACGTCGGTTTTTTTCTCCTCTTTTTTGCTTTTTTCGTTGTTTTCGCCCATCATATTTTATCCGCAAGACTCCCTAAGACGGCTCTTATCATCATGACGACCGTCTACGTCGTCACATATGCCGTTATGATGATCCTTTTGATCGGATTTCAGAAGTATATCCCGGCGCTTGCGGTAGGTATTGTTTACGTCGCCGCGCCGTTTTGGTTCTTCTTTAAAAAGACCGAAAAAAAGAAGTCGGCGATCTGCCTGAGTCTTGCGCTCGTCGTCTTGTTCGCAGTTACCGTTCCCGGATACTTCCGCCACCTTTTCTACGCCGCTTGGAGAGAAAACAACGTAGAGTTATACCTTTCGGAAGAAAATGGCTATTTCGTTCACGGGAAGCAACCGACCAAGATCTATCGATATACTACGGAGCCGACGACGACGGCCGACGTCCTGTTCCACAATAGTTTGCAGGCGTACGCCGCAAGGCACTTTACCGATCAGATCATCTATGACAGCGGGCGCGAAAGTGCGGAAGGGTATACCGCTTTGCATATCGAGACCATTGAAAAATATTATCCCAACGTGCAAATAGAAGAAGTCGCCGCGCAAAAGGAGCTTTTGGATAAGTACGCGGACAGAATAACCGGGTATATCCTGTACGACGACGGCGACAGAGAAGAACTCTTCGTCGCGGCGAACCTGTGCTATCAGATGAACGCCGTTATGGTGGGTAAGTCCATCAAGTCCCTTGCCGACGAATACGGCTGGAAAATGGTCTTTGATACCGCGGGATGGAACGAAAAGAAATTTCTCGAGTCCGAATACTTTTCTAAACTGGATAACCATATCATGATCCTGATGGACAGCGCCGAGCATAATCGTCCGAGTTACGGTCAAGATACCATCATGTCGGAATTTTGGGATCTCGGCATGATGAACAACTCTTGGTTCGTCTATAACGACGATATTTCTTTGGTCGACCTCGAAAAACGCTTGAGCAAATTAAAACGCAATTCTCTTTGCATCGGCAGTCTCGACGGAAAGGCGGAAAACGCCGTCGTTGCGGCTTGCGCGAGATACTCGACGACCTTTGTCTATACCCGTTATACGGCCAATATGTCCGTTTTGTCCGGTTTCGATCTGAAAAAGGCGACGACCGAGACCGCCGCGTTATCAAACGGAAAACTGAAGAAAGCCGAGCCGTGCGTCTATTCCGCCGATAACGTGCCCAAACATACCGTTTGCGTCATGCTCTCCGACGGCGATAACGTACGCTTTTGTTCGGAGTCGCTGATGAGCGAATGCTATTATCGTAGCCCGCTCAGAGACGATAAACTGCAATATAACTGCGGCCTTGCCGGGAGCATGGTGGAAGTCGCGCCCATCTTCCTGTTGGAGTTTTACGACTGGATGTGCCCGACGGACGACTTTGCTTATCAGCTTTCTTCCGTAGGGTATACCTATCCGAGCAAGTGGACGGATAAAAAAGCCTGGGATCAGGTCGTGGGCACCCTTGCCCGCGTTATGAAAGAGACTGAGACGAGCGTCGTCGAGATCATGGACGATAATTCTTTTATGGGCGTATTGGACGTGCCGTCCGACTTTTCGGCGATGAAGCCGTATTTTGATACCTTTACCGAACGTGAAGAGATCGA
>CACXDF010000141.1 GCA_902766325.1 uncultured Eubacteriales bacterium
AGCGCCCGAAAAGGCGGGAACACCGATCTGTTGGTCGAGAGTTTTACGGCCGGCGTACCAAAAGGGATCGACGTGGAAACCATTCGAGTGAGCGACTTCAACGTCCGGCCTTGCAGAGGTTGTAACGCCTGTAAAGAAAGTGAAACGGGACGCTGCGTCGTGCACGACGATATGATGTTCTTTTGGGAAAAACTGTCCAAAGCCGACGTTCTTATCATAGCTTCTCCCGTTTATTTTTATGGTGTAAGCGCGACGTTAAAGACGGTAATAGACCGTTTGCACGCGCCCGCGCGCGTCGAATTGCCGATAAAAAAACTCGGACTTTTATTGGTCGCGGCTTCTTCCGACCCGACCGTTTTCGACCCGATCAAATCGCAGTACGAAAAGATACTTTCTTATTTCAAATTGAAAAACGTGGGCATCGTCTGTATAGGCGGCGTGGAAAAACCGGGCGACGCCAAAGGCAGTCCACTCCTTGCCGAAGCGAAAAAAATGGGTGATCTCATTGAGTAATAAGGGAAAAATGGTCGCTCTCGTCTCCGTCTCGGTCGCATTGATCGCGCTCATCCTCATAGGAACTATAATAAGCGTCGCGCAAAAAATAAAAGAGCGCGACGTTTCCTCGATTCCCGGAAACGCGAAAGAATACGACCTGACTGCGGTGGAAATGCAAGAGCCGTCCGTTTTGACAGGCAAAAATATTCTTTTTCTCGGTTCCTCCGTCACACTCGGCACCGCCTCGGGCGGAGTATCTTTTGCGGACTATATCGCGAAGAGAAACGGCGCTACGTACGTTAAGGAAGCGGTGGGAGGCACTACGCTCGCCAGTGGAAAGAACTCTTATTTGCGTAGGTTGAAAACGGTCGAAGCCGAAAAGTTCGATCTGTTCGTTTGTCAGTTGTCCACCAACGACGCGAACGGAAAGAAGCCGCTCGGTTCGATCGACGACAAAATGGATAATACCGTTTCGGGCGCGATAAACGCCATTGTATCTTACGTAAGAGAAAAGTGGGATTGTCCTATCGTTTTTTATACGAACGCCTATTTTGAAAGCGACCCTTACGCCGCGATGGTAAAAAGACTGGAAGAACTTGCCGAAAAGGACGATTTCGGCGTGATCGACTTATATACGGACACCGTTTTTAACGATATCGACAAAGAACAAAAAAATCTGTTTATGGCGGACGATGTACATCCAACCCGGGCGGGATACCTTTGTTGGTGGACGCCGAGGATGGAAGAATACCTGAAATCGTATTTGAAGGTTCGATAAAAAATCTTTTTTGGCAATATTTTTTTCTGAAAAGCCCTTGAATGCTTGACGAGGGCGCTTTACCGTGCTAAAATGGTAAAGCGATAAAGCGGAACGGAGGTATATTCCATGGAAAAAAAGTATCTTGAATCGGCAAAAGACCTTTTCCAATCGATTATTGCGTTGGATTCGGTCGAAGAATGCGCGTCTTTTTTTGAAGATCTTTGTACGATAAAAGAGATCGAGGATATGTCGCAACGCTTCGAGGTGGCAAAACTGTTGAAAGAGAAAAAGAGCTATAACGAAGTGTCGCTTCTTACCGGAGCCAGTACCGCGACCATCAGCCGCGTCAGTCGCTGTTTGCAGTACGGAGCGGGATATAAGACCGCCTTGTCCAAATTGGAGGAAGAATAATGGTTTTTGCGGAAGAAACTGTTTCTAAATTGAGCGCCCTGTACGAGAGTTACGGGTACATGCGCTTTAAGATGAGTAAGTTCGAGGAGTACGATACGTACGTTAAGAACAAGAGCTTTCTTACGTCCGATAACGTCATCACTTTTACCGACACCAACGGTAAGTTGATGGCTATGAAACCGGACGTTACGTTGTCCATCGTAAAGAGCAGTAAAGATGAAGCCGGTCAGACCAAAAAGGTCTATTATAACGAGAACGTATACCGTGTTTCCGGCGACAGTCACGCATTTAAAGAGATCATGCAGTCGGGGCTCGAGTGCATCGGCGACGTCGGTTTGTACGAGATATCCGAAGTTATTTCCATCGCGCTCGAAAGTCTGAAAAAGATCGCTTCTTGCTATGTTCTCGACCTGTCGCACCTCGGCATCATCGCCGCCGCTGTAGATGGGATCGGCGTAAGTAAAGACGGCCGCAAAAAACTTTTGGCTTGTTTCGGCAGCAAAAACGTATGCGGCGCCGAAGAGATCCTGGCGGAAGAGGGCGTTAACGAAAAGGACGCCGCCGTTATAATAAAACTGATGTCTTTTAGCGGAATTCCGTCCGTTGTTTTGCCTGAATTGCAAAAACTGTCAAATGCCGAAATGGCGCCATATATCCAAGAATTGGAAACCATTTTGTCCGTTGTGGGAGACGAAAACGTGCGTATTGATTTTTCAGTCATCAATGATATGCGTTACTATAACGGCATTGTTTTTCAGGGCTTTGTTAAGGACGTGCCTAAGTGCGTTTTGTCCGGCGGACAGTATGATCCTCTTTTAAAGCAAATGCGTCGCAATGCGAAAGCAATCGGCTTTGCCGTCTATCTGGACGAATTGAAAGAACCGGCTAAGCGCGGTACCGACGTAGACGTCGTCCTTCTTTTCAACGAAAAAACGCCCATTAATAATATTTTCGAAGCGGCAAAATCGTTACGAGCCGCAGGGAAAAAGGTCATCGTCGAAAAGAGCGTTCCGCAGAATATCATCTACGGAGAAGTAGTCAAGTTATAAAATAAGGAAGTAAACATATGTTGAACGTAGCGTTGCCGAAAGGGCGTTTGGGAGAAAAAGTATACGGGATGTTCGAGAAAGCGGGATACGAGTGTCCGTCCGTTCTCGAAAACAGCCGAAAGCTGATTTTTGAAAACGAAGAAAAAGGGGTGCGGTATTTTTGGGTCAAGCCGTCGGACGTAGCTATCTACGTTGAGCGAGGAGCCGCCGATATCGGCGTCGCCGGAAAAGATATTTTGCTCGAATATAAGCCCGACGTTTACGAACTTCTCGATCTGAAAACGGGCGTGTGTCGTATGGCCGTCGCCGCGCCGAAGACTTTCCGCGACGATCCGACAAAGACCTTAAAAGTCGCCACAAAGTTTTCTGCCATCGCCGCCGATTACTACGCCAAACAGGGCAGAGATATCGACATTATCCACCTGAACGGATCTATCGAGATCGCGCCTATTTTGCATCTCAGCGACGTTATCGTCGACATTGTCGAGACCGGAAAGACGCTGAAAGAGAACGATCTCGAAGTAATCGACACCGTAGTACCCATCAGCGCGCGACTGATCGCCAATAAGTCGGCCTATAAATTCAACGCGTCTACGATCGAAGAGATCACTCGAAAAATAAGAGAGCTTATTTAGGAGCAAAAATGAAAACAGTAAACGAAAAAGAGTTTTTTACTTTACAGAAAACGGAAGAAGCCGCAAGAAACAAGTTTGTCGCGGAAACGGTATCCGAAATAATAAGTAACGTACGCCAAAACGGAGATTCCGCTTTGATTGAGTATGCAAAAAAGTTTGATAAGGCCGAACTTTCTTCTCTTCTCGTTACCGAAAAAGAGATCGAAGACGCCTTTGAGAAGGTGCCGAAAAAGTTTATTAAAGTGCTTTTGAAATCGGCTAAGAATATCCGTGCTTTTCATAGTAAGCAAGTAAGGAAAGGTTTTTCTTACAAGCAGGGCGAAAACGTTATCGGACAAAAGATCATTCCCATCGAAAGAGCGGGATTATACGTGCCGGGCGGTACGGCGGCCTATCCGTCCACCGTTTTAATGGACGCTATCCCGGCCAAGATCGCCGGTTGCAAAGAAGTGTGCATTGCCACGCCGCCTCAAAAAGACGGTACCATAAACGCCGTTATCCTGGCGGCGGCTAAGATCGCCGGGGTGGATAAGGTATATAAAATGGGCGGCGCCCAAGCGATCGCAGCGCTCGCTTACGGCACCGAGACGGTCAAGAAAGTCGATAAGATCGTCGGCCCGGGTAACGTGTTCGTAGCCGAAGCCAAGCGTCAGGTATACGGCGTCGTCTCCATCGATATGATCGCCGGTCCGAGCGAGATCACCGTTCTTGCGGACGAAAAGTCCGATCCTAAGTTCGTTGCGGCCGATCTTCTTTCTCAAGCGGAACACGATAAGAACGCACGCGCCATTCTTATTACTCCGTCGGAAGCCTTAGCGAAAGCCGTTTCCGCCGAAGTGGAGCGTCAATTGGAAGAATTGAAGCGGGAAGAGATCGCGTCCGCTTCGATCGAAAATAACGGATACATCGTTCTCGTAAAAGACATGAAAGAAGGTCTGGTCGTCGCCAATAAGATAGCGCCGGAGCACCTTGAGATATGCGCCGACGATCCATTTAGTTATCTCGACGGCGTTTTGAACGCCGGTTCCGTTTTTCTCGGACGGTACTGTCCGGAAGCGCTGGGCGACTACTTTGCCGGCCCCAATCACACGCTTCCTACCAGCGGCACGGCTCGCTTTTCCAGTCCGCTGTCCGTGGACGACTTTATTAAAAAGACGCAGTTTACCTACTACGGAGAGAAATCTTTTAAGAAAGTAGCAAAGGATATCGCTTATTTTGCGACCAAAGAGGGGCTGACCGCGCACGCGAGGAGCGCTCTTATCAGAACGGAGGAATAATGAGCGGATTTTTGGACGACAGGTACGGTTCTTTACTCCCCTATACGCCGGGAGAACAGCCGAAGACGAACGATCTTATTAAATTGAATACCAACGAATCGCCTTTTCCGCCTTCGCAAAAAGCTATTGAAGAAGCGGAAAAAGAACTACGGCGATCCAATCTTTATCCCGATCCCGAATGCGTCGCCTTGCGCGAAAAGTTCGCCGAGGTATTGGGAAACGGACTTACCAAAGAAAATATCTTCGTCGGTAACGGTTCGGACGAGGTGCTCTTTTTTGCGTTCAGCGCCTATAAAAAAAGAGGTATCGCGTTCCCCGATATCACGTACGGGTTTTATCCCGTTTACGCGCAGATCACGGGCGCAAGCTATAAAGAGATACCGCTCGGCGATGACTTTTCGGTAGACGTAGACGGGCTTATCGAACAAAAAGGAACGATCGTCGTCGCCAATCCCAACGCGCCTACGGGTATGGTCTTAGCGAAAAGCGAGATCGTCCGTATGCTCGAGAGTGACCCGAGCAGAGTGGTGATCGTCGACGAAGCGTACGTCGATTTCGGCGGAGACAGTTGCGTCGATCTGATCGGAAAGTACAAAAACTTACTCGTTACGCAGACTTTTTCCAAGTCGCGTTCCCTTGCCGGAGCAAGACTGGGATTCGGTATCGCCGACAAGGAGATCGTGCGCGACTTGAACCTGCTTAAATACTCTTTTAATCCGTATAACATCAACCGCGCCACGCTTGCGCTGGGGACGGGGGTTCTTTTTGACGAAGAATACACGAAAAAGAACTGCCGCGAAGTTATGTCGGTCAGAGAGTATACCCGCGAGGAACTGGAAAAACTGGGCTTTACCGTGCTCGACTCCCGCGCAAACTTTCTTTTTGCCGCGCATAAGTCGGTAACGGGAAAAGAAGTGTACGAGAAATTGAAGAACAAGAAAATACTGGTGCGGTATTTCGATAAGGATAGATTGCGCCCCTTCGTGCGTATCACGATCGGAAGCAAGGCGCAAATGGAAAAAATGATCGAAGAAATAAAAAATATTACGGAGGAAGCATGAGAACAGCGGAAATCAATCGTAATACGGCGGAGACGAAAATAGCGCTCCGTCTTAACGTCGACGGAAAAGGAAAGTCGGAGATCGATACCGGGTGCGGCTTTTTGGATCATATGTTGACGCTTTTTGCCAAGCACGGGCGGTTCGACCTGGCCGTAAAATGCAAGGGCGATACCAACGTCGATTATCATCACACCGTAGAAGATATCGGCATTGCGCTCGGATCCGCATTTAAAACGGCTCTCGGTAACAAGGCCGGTATCACACGTTACGGCGATACCGTTCTTCCGATGGACGAAGCTCTCGTTTTGTCTGCGGTCGATTTTTCCGGTCGTAGTTACCTTGGATACGATCTTAGTGGCCTTACCGAAAAAGTAGGCGACTTCGATACGGAACTTGCAGAAGAATTCTGGTGGGGGTTCGTGCGTAACGCCGAGTGTTCGCTCCACATCCGGAGTCTTGCCGGCAAGAACACGCACCACGTTATAGAAGGCGCGTTCAAGTCCGTTGCGCGTACGCTCAGAGACGCCGTTAAGATCGATGAAGAGTTGCAAGGTGAGATCCCTTCGACCAAAGGAGTATTGTAAATGATAGCTATCGTGGACTACGGCGTAGGGAACCTCTTTTCCCTGCGTTCGTCCTGTGCTAAAATAGGCGTCGAAGCGACTGTTACGGGCGACGTAAACGTCATCGAAAAAGCGGACGGCATTATTCTGCCCGGCGTTGGTGCTTTCCGCGACGCGATAGGTAAACTTCGCCAAACCGGTCTCGATAAAGTCGTTAAAGAAGAATGCGCCGCCGGTAAGCCGCTGCTCGGTATCTGTCTGGGAATGCAAATGCTCCTTCAGCGCAGTTTCGAGGGCGGAGAATACGATGGATTGGGATTGATAAACGGTAGCGTAAAACCGATAAAGGACGTTATTCCTGCGGACTATAAAGTACCGCATATCGGATGGAATAAACTGATTTTCAAGAAAAGAACGCCGCTTTTCAAGTACATAAACGAAGGCGACTTCGTCTACTTCGTACATTCGTTTTACGCGGCCGATTGCGAAAAGAATACGACGGCGGTCACAGAGTACGGCTATCCGCTCACCGCGTCGGTAGAAAACGGAATGGTCTTCGGCTGTCAGTTTCATCCGGAAAAGAGCGGCGAAGTGGGATTGAAGATATTGCGCGCTTACGCCGAGATCGCGGAAGGGGGGAAACAATGATCATCTTTCCGGCGATCGATTTATTTGAAGGCAAGGCCGTCCGTTTATTTAAGGGCGACTATAAAAAAATGACAGTCTACGGCGACCCCGTGACGATCGCACGCGATTTTTTGAAGAGCGGCGCGACGCATATCCATATCGTCGACCTGGAGGGGGCGAAGAACGGCGAAACTCCGAATTTCGATACCGTCGTCGCCATAAAAAAAGCGACCGGACTCTTTTGTGAGGTCGGCGGCGGTGTCAGGAGCATCGACGTCGTGGAAAAGTACCTGTCCGCCGGCATTGACCGCGTTATTTTAGGTACGGCGGCCGTTAACGATCGGGCTTTCTTGCAAGAAGCGATCTCACGCTTTGGCGAAAGAATAGCCGTCGGAGCCGACGTAAAGGACGGGTATATCGCCGTCAAAGGCTGGATCGAAAAGTCGAACGTGACTTGCGACGACTTTTTTAAGGATATGCAGTCGATAGGCGTCAAGACCGTTATTTGCACCGATATTTCCAAAGACGGCGCTATGCAGGGAACCAATCGAGAACTGTATAAGCGCTTAAATAAGACATATTCCGTAGATATAACCGCGTCCGGCGGCGTGTCGTCTATCGATGACGTCGTTGCGCTCGGCAAGTGCGGTATGTACGGCGTTATAATAGGTAAGGCTTATTATACCGGCGCCGTATCCATCGCGGAAGCAATCGAGGTGGCAAAATGATTACGAAAAGGATCATCCCTTGTTTGGACGTACGCGACGGCAGAGTGGTAAAAGGAGTCAACTTCGAGGGAATACGCGACGTGTCGTCTCCCGTTGCGCTTGCCGAGTATTACTCTTCTTGCGGCGCGGACGAACTTGTTTTTTACGATATCACCGCTTCGCACGAAGGCAGAAAGCTTTTTACCGAGATCTTGACCGAGACTGCGAAAAACGTATTTATTCCGCTTACCGTTGGCGGCGGGATCAATACCGTGGAAGACTTCGATCGGGTGCTAAAATGCGGCGCCGATAAAGTCAGCGTCAATTCGGGCGCGATCAAAAACCCGCTCCTTATTAAAGAAGCGGCGGAACGCTACGGTAATCAATGCGTCGTCATCAGCGCCGACGTAAAGAGAGTGGACGGAGAGTTCCGCGTTTTCTCCAAAGGCGGCAGAGTGGATACGGGCATGGAGGCTGTTTCTTGGATCAAAAAATGCGTTGACCTGGGCGCGGGAGAAGTCGTCCTCAACTCCATCGATACCGACGGTGTGAAAAAAGGATTCGATCTGGAAATGCTGGACGCCGTATGTAACGCCGTGTCCGTCCCCGTTATCGCAAGCGGCGGCGCGGGAAATATCGAGGACTTTATTACGCTTTTTACTTCTCTTCCCAAGGTGGACGCGGGATTGGCCGCCTCTATATTCCACTTCGGAGAAGTCAGGATCGACGAATTAAAAAAACGAATGCGCGCCGCAGGCATCAACGCACGGATTTAATCAATAAAAGAAGGAGATAAATAAGTATGGTTTCTGTTGAAGAATTGAAGTTTGATGAAAAGGGTCTCATCCCTGCCATCGTCGTCGACGCGATCAGTAAGCGCGTCCTTACCCTCGCTTATATGAATAAGGAAAGTCTGAAGATCACAATGGAAAAGGGTTTGACTTGTTTTTGGAGCCGTTCTCGCCAAGAATTATGGCTGAAAGGGGAAACCAGCGGCAATTATCAGCACGTCGTCTCCATCACGGCCGACTGCGATAACGATGCTCTGGTCGTCATGGTAGAACCGGACGGTCCCGCCTGTCATAAAGGCACTTTCAGTTGCTTCGAAAACCCTGTTTTCGAGAGCGCAGACAGGAAAGAATTTTCTTATCAAATGTTGTACGATCTGCTCGTCGGCAGAAAAGAAGAGAAGAAAGAGGGTTCGTATACTACTTATCTTTTCGAGAAGGGCCTGGATAAGATCTTGAAAAAAGTGGGCGAAGAATCGACCGAAGTCATCATCGCCGGTAAGGCCGAGGATAAAAAGGAGACCATCTATGAAATCGCCGATCTTGCGTATCACGTTATGGTCTTGATGGTGCAAATGGGTATCTCGCTCGAAGACGTACAAAAAGAGCTCGCTTCTCGTCACGTCATCGACAAAAAGGTCAAACAGGAAAAAATGACGCATTGACCGTAAAAAGCAGATAATCAAAAGGGCTGTTAAAGTTTTTAACAGCCCTTTTCTTTTAACGAGGAGCTACTTCGTCAGTAGATAAAATAGGGTATGACTCTGGCGTTTGTGTAAATGACG
>CACXDF010000142.1 GCA_902766325.1 uncultured Eubacteriales bacterium
CTTGCTTGCGAAGTTGAAAATTTTAACGGTCAAAATATGAAAATATGCCTTGAAACGATGGGTAAGATCGCGCAGATAGGCGACGCGGCCGAAACGGCGGATTTTTGCTCCATCGCTCCGTTTTTCTATCCTTGTATCGACTTCGGACATTTGAATGCGCGAACGCTTGGTTCTTTAAAAACGAAAGACGATTTTTTGAACGTTTTCGACGTATTTATGAATAAATTACCCTTTGAAAAAGTAAAAAATACGCATATCCACTTTTCTAAGATCATGTACGGGAATAAAGGTGAAATAAAGCATCTTACCTTCGAAGACGACGTGTACGGTCCCGAATTCGAGCCGCTTTGCGAGGCGATCTTAAAACTGGGTCTCGATCCGTATATCATTTGCGAATCGGACGGAAAACAAGCCGAAGACGCGATAACGATGAAAAATATATATCTCTCAAGCATATAAATAGGGAGATATGACGCGTCGGACCGGAATAAAGATCATCATTGTTTTTTTCTTGATCTGCGCCGTGTTCTTAACGTATTTTTATTCGATCGTCGTTCCCGTGATCCGTTCTTTTTGTAAAACGGAAGTCGAGTCGTCTATTCGCAATGCGATCAACGAGTCTAACGAATCGATCCTGAAAAAGGCGATCGCCTACGATGAT
This sequence comes from uncultured Eubacteriales bacterium, assembly GCA_902766325.1. Lineage (GTDB taxonomy): Bacteria > Bacillota > Clostridia > Christensenellales > DTU072 > CAG-1782. The sequence continues at coordinate 662 of CACXDF010000142.1, forward strand.
ATTTTTACAGTAGTCTATTCATCCGACAAAGAAGTGGTATCCGTTCGAGCCAATATGGGGCTCGTAAATCAGATTTCGATGCTTTGGGGTACGGAAATACAAAATCATATCAACGGTAAAAAAGAGATCGTGTTCGAAAGACCGGCAGGGACGTTTTCGGGTAGCGTGTTCCTCTCTCAATTCGGCAAAAACGTTTCTTTACGTTGTACCTTTGTCGCGACGAGCAAAACCGATTATCGATCGGAATTTATTCGGCAGGGGGTTAATCAGACCTTACATAGACTTTATCTTGAAGCGCAAGTGGAAGCGACTTTACTGTCTCCTTACGCATCCGATAAGTTGATCGTTTGCGACAGTTTTCTTTTTTCCGAGTCCGTTATCAACGGAAAAGTGCCCGACACGTACATTTCGTCGGAAAAATACGACGAATATTTAGATTTATTGGATAGATAATCATCTAAAATAATTTACAAATAAAAATTAATGTGTTAAAATACGTATAGTCATAACCTTGGCACAGAATTTATTGACTCCCGACTTCGTCGCAATTTTTCTTTGCCAAAGGATAAAAAGAATATTCGTTTAAGGAGGTAAAAAAATGGATACTATGACTAAAGCGGAAGTTATTGCCAAATATGGGCGCAAAGAAGGGGATACCGGTTCTCCGGAAGTTCAGATCGCTCTTCTTACTCAACGTATCGAGCACTTGAACGATCACTTGTCGGTGCACAAGAACGATCACCATTCTCGTCGCGGCTTGTTAAAGCTCATCGGTCAAAGAAGAAATCTTTTGGCTTATTTAAAGGATACGGATATCGAACGCTACAGAGCGATCATTGCCGAACTCGGTTTGAGAAAGTAACTTTTAGGGTTGGGGTTGCGCCAAAAGCAACCCCAATTTATATCCGCGAATTTTATTACGGTTTGAATTAAAACAAAATATATTACGTCAGCTTGTCGGGTGACAAGCAAAAAAGGAGATTTTATGAAGGAGAGCAGAATTTTTACCACGGAAATCGGTGGTAGAGAAGTAAGCGTCGAAATCGGCGGCTATTGTTCTCACAGCAACGGCGAATGCTTGATCCGTTGCGGAGACACCGTTGTTTTGACGAACGTAACTATGGCGAAATCGCCCAGAGACGGGATCGACTTTTTCCCTCTCGGAGTTGATTTTGAAGAAAAAATGTACGCCGTGGGTAAGATCCCCGGCGGTTTCAAGAAGAGAGAAGGCCGTCCCAGCGACAAAGCCATCCTCACTTCCCGTTTGATCGACCGTCCTATCCGTCCTCTTTTCCCGAAGGGACTTTTCAACGACGTTGCGGTCGTTGCTACCGCACTCAGCGTTGATACCAACATTCCGCCGGAAGTTTTCGGTATGCTCGGCAGCAGTATCGCGCTTAGCATTTCGGACATCCCCTGGAACGGACCTACCGGTAGCGTTAACGTCGGTTTCGTCGATGGTAAGTACATCATCAACCCCAATCTCGAACAGCGTGAAAAGAGCAGATTGAACCTCGCTTTGTCCGGGACCAAAGACGCCATCATGATGGTCGAAGCCGGCGCTTCCGAAATCACGGAAGAAGAAATGCTCGGCGCTATCCTTTTCGGTCACGAAGAGATCAAGAAGATCGTTGCTTGGATCGAAAGCATCGTTGCCGAAGTCGGTAAGCCGAAAATGGATATCGAACTTCGTCATCCGACCGAAGAACTTGAAAAAGCAGTTCGTGAATATGCCAAAGATATCATCCCGACCATCTACGACACATTCGATCGTACCGAAAGAGAAAAGAGAGAAGACGCTCGTACCGCCGAGATCATGGAACACTTTGCGGAAATCTATCCCGACGATCTCGGATACGTCGGCGACGTCGTATACGC
>CACXDF010000143.1 GCA_902766325.1 uncultured Eubacteriales bacterium
CTTCAGACCGATGATAGCAATGATATCGCCGGCATGCGCCTCTTCGATATCGATACGATCGTTGGAGAACATACGAATAAGTCTACCCACTCTTTCGCGGCACTTCTTGTTGGAGTTCCAGACCGACATACCTTTGGTCAGCACGCCGGAATAAATACGATAGAAGGTCAGCTTACCGACGAACGGGTCGCTGGCGATCTTAAAGGCCAGACCGGAAAGCGGTGCTTTGTCGTCGGATTCGCGGGTTTCGATGTCGCCCTTTTCGTTCTTACCTTCTACCGGAGGAATATCGATAGGAGAAGGCAGGTAGTCGATAACGCCGTCGAGCATCATCTGGACGCCCTTGTTACGATAAGCGCTACCGCAGAAGACGGGGACGAGTTCGAGAGCGATGGTGGCCTTACGAAGAGCAACTTTGACTTCCTCGGGGGTAACCTCTTCGCCTTCGAGGTACTTCATCATGATCTCGTCGTCGAAATCGGCGCAGGACTCGACCATTTCTTGGTAAGCGGCGGCCGCCTCTTCTTTCATGTTGTCGGGGATGTCGACGGTCTCATAGTTCTTACCGTCGGCTCCGAGATCGTACACGAGAGCTTTTTGGTTCAGAACGTCGATAATGCCGGTAAAGTCTGCTTCCTTACCGATCGGCAGTGTCATCTTGACCGGGCGAGCATGCAGACGCTCTTTGATCATCTTGACGACGTTGTAAAAATCGGCGCCCAAGATATCCATTTTGTTGACGAAAGCGATACGGGGTACCTTATACTTGGTCGCCTGACGCCATACGGTTTCGCTCTGGGGTTCAACGCCGCCCTTCGCGCAGAAAACTGCGACCGCACCGTCGAGAACGCGCAGACTTCTTTCTACCTCTACGGTAAAGTCAACGTGTCCGGGGGTGTCGATCAAGTTGATGGTGTAGCCCTTCCAATGCGCCGTAACGGCCGCGGAAGTAATGGTGATACCACGTTCTTGTTCTTGTTCCATCCAGTCCATCGTGGCCGCGCCGTCGTGGACTTCTCCGAGGCGGTGCGTAAGTCCGGTATAATACAGGATACGTTCGCTCGTTGTTGTTTTCCCTGCGTCGATATGCGCCATAATACCTATGTTACGCATCTTCTCAATGGGTACTTCTCTTGCCATAATTATTCCTCCCGGTAAGATTTCATGAGGCCGTTGATTTTTATTCCTGTTTGGTCAAAAAAATATTCGGCCGAGTGTGTTTTTCGTGTTTTTTAAATAAAAAAGGCATACTAACCTGAGGGTCCGTATGCCGTCCTTCGATTTTTTGTCTACATTAGAAGCGATAGTGCGCGTACGCCTTGTTCGCTTCGGCCATACGGTGGGTGTCTTCCTTCTTCTTCACGGCGCCGCCGGCATTGTTATACGCGTCCATCAGTTCCGCGGCAAGACGCTCGATCATCGTCTTCTCTCCGCGCTTTCTGGCGAACATTACGATCCAACGAATACCAAGGGTCTGACGTCTTTCGGGACGAATTTCGAGCGGTACTTGATAGTTACTTCCGCCGATTCTTCTCGCCTTAACTTCCAACGTCGGCATAACGTTTTCCAAAGCCTTCATAAAAACTTCGTCCGGGCTCTGGTTCATCTTTTCTTTTACAGTATCGAACGCACCGTAAACGATCTTTTGCGCGACGCCCTTTTCGCCGTCCTGCATGACCTGATTGATCAACTTGGTAACGACTTTCGAGTTATAGATCGCGTCCGGCAAAACGTCACGTTTCGGTACTCCGCTTCTTCTGGGCATATTAAATATATCCTCCTGAAATTATAGGTTGTTATTTATTATTTGGGACGCTTCGCGCCGTATTTGGAACGAGCCTGCTTGCGCTTCGCTACACCGGTGGTATCGAGAGTACCGCGAATGATGTGATAACGAACGCCCGGCAAGTCCTTTACTCTTCCGCCTCTGATAAGAACGACGCTGTGTTCCTGCAACGTATGTCCGATACCGGGAATATATACGATACCTTCCATACCGTTTACCAAACGGACTCTGGCGATCTTTCTGACAGCGGAGTTAGGCTTTTTCGGGGTAGTCGTCGTAACGGACAGACACACGCCGCGCTTTTGGGGGCACTTTTGCATCAAAGGCGCTTGACTTTTCTTGACCTGTCTTTCTCTACCCTGCCTGATAAGCTGGTTAATTGTCGGCATTTAATCCTCCTAAGTTTGCTACATAAGCGCAACTATTATATCAATCCAATGTAATATTGTCAATTAAAAAAAAGCACTGATTTTTAAAAATTTTTAATTTTTTTAAAATATCCGCCCTTTATTCGGACAAATCCACTTTCAACGCGGGCACGATGCCCATTCCGACTTTTTGTGTCTCTCCGTTCGTCCCTTTTTCTTTATAAACAGCGGTCGTCGAAGACAGTTTTCCGTCCTTGTCCACCGCGCAAACGTAACCGGAATAAAGGCCGGGCGAACGCAAATACCATTCCGCCGTTCCTTTCAACATCCCGTCGACGGTTATGGGCGAACAAAGAGCATAATCGGACACTTTTTTCGCAAGCGCCGCATTCGGAACGTTCGTTACGGCGTCTTTCTCGTATAAATCGGCAAAAGACGGCAAAAAGACGTCGTCCGTCGTCGCTTCTTGCGTACACCACGGGCGGCTTTCGGACGGTTGATAATACCCGCTCGTCGTATTATTGTTTTCCGTATGCGCGATCAACGCCTTTTGCTTTTCATTGAACGCCGCCGACAAAAATTTCCCAACGATGAAGCTACGCGCGGAAGAAACGGACCAGTTATTGGCGTAGATCCTGTTTTCTTTGTCGAAATAGGAGACGCCGCTCACGGACGTTACGTCGTTTTGAAAAGCGCATACGTCCAGAATACGATCGGCGACCAATACGCCGTTCTTCCCTTCGACCCAAGCGATGGGATCACGACGAAAATAATGGACCGTTCTGCCGTTTACCGCGGGAGATAACGTCGTTCCGTCCGAAAAAGACAACGCGGTGTTACTTTGCAAAGAAACGTCGGCCTTAACGTAGACGATCCCGTTCAGCGTTCTCTCCGTCTTCGTTCCGTTCGAAGCGAAGTACTCGTCCAGTTCCGCGATGATATCGGAATCGGAAACGTGGGTCTGCGGATAAGAACCGAAATAGGTCACGTCACCGAACGTGAAGATACCGGAACGCAGATCCAGCTCTTCTCGGATGTTAAAACCGCAATGCTCGCATACGTAGTCGTGAAAATCATGTTCGCATTCCGCGCCGCATAAGTCGCACTTGCCCGTATCCTTATTATATATATGGACGTAATCGTCGTATTCTTTTTTTTCTTTCAGACACAAACGGCAACGATAAAGCGTATAACTTTTCTCGTTACAATTGCCCGAAACGAACTCTATCTCTTCATACTCGTGCACTTCGTCGGTATAATTGGTTTTGAAGACTTCTCCGCAACGCGTACATTCATACTCGGTATATCCTCTATCGAGACAAGTCCCTTCGTGAACGATCGGCGTTCCGTAGTCGTGTCCCAAAGCATGCCGCGTCTCCGTCTTTTCCTTTCCGCAATTATTACAGACGAACACGTCCTCGCCGTCTTCGGTACAAGTAGCCGTCGTACGGACAGGTTGGGCGGGATAGTCGTGACCCGTCTTCGGAAGCTCGACTTCGTATTCTCCCCACTCTTCGGAAATATACGTCTCTTTTCCGGGTTCTTCGCAAGTAGCCGGATCAATGATCAAAAAATAATCCTCTTCGGAAAGCGCCGGTATGATCTCGGTCTTTGTCTGTCCGCAACGTACGCAAGTATAGACCCGCGCGCCTTCTTCGTCCAAAGTCGGTTTGATCACGGAATAACTTTCCGGCCACAAATGATTGCAGGCCGGTTTTTCTTCAGGCGTCGTCTTGTCCTGACAAGCGACAAGGACCGCCAGCAGTAAAACGGAA
>CACXDF010000144.1 GCA_902766325.1 uncultured Eubacteriales bacterium
AGCACGTCCGTAAGGTGCCAAAGTCCGTACATATAAGCGCAATAACGGAAATAAGGAACGTCGCTCCGAAGCAGAACGTAATATGCCATCAGGTTGGCGTCTCCTTCCCGCATAACGCCGACCGTATGAGCTAATTCGTGCGCGATGGTCACCACCTTATAGCAGGACGGTGTCTGGGCGTTGACAACGGCGTCGCCCGTAGGCATAAAAGTGATACCCGTGATGCCTTCGCTCGTCAAAAATCCGCTGAATACGGCTTCTTTTGCCGAAGGTACGGACGAAGCAAAATAATCGTCGTTCAACTTTTCGTATTCGGCGCGGATAAGATCGACCGTTTCACGGAAGGTATACGGGCAAACGGAAGAGCCGTCCTGATTCCTTTTTACCTGATCGCTCACGGCGACAAAATCGTCCAAAAGAACGTCTAAAAGACGGGCCGTTTCTTCCGCGGAGAGTTGTTCTCCCTCGTATTTATCCACCGGCAGAGGATCCCTATAGTAGTTTCCGCTTGCTACCGACGTGTACAAAAGCGCAATACAAAGCGCGGCGATAAGATAGTTGCAAGCGAGATCGAGCGCCTTCCATTTCTTCTTTTTTGCGCAAAAATAAATGATAAAAGCAACGCCGATGACCCCGGCCGTTATACCGCAGATCACGAAAACGTCGAACACCGCGAACGGGAACCAGGACGCGATATTGCCGCTCAAAAAGTTATATCCGCGCGATAATCCGCGCGCGAAAAAGTATTCCGCTATCTTGCCGTTGGTCTTCAGCAGCGAAAAAAGCACGATGACCGCGACAAGGCAACCGATAGCGATCGCCTTGTTGATGATCTTGCGGTACTTGAGTTTCATTTACAGTTCCTTTTTGATACCTTCGAGAAGGTCGCTTGCCTTTCGGCTCGCCTTTTCTTCGTTTTCGTCGAAGCAAAGGACGTAGACTTTCAATTTCGGTTCGGTACCCGACGGACGAACGCACACGAACTGCTCGTCTTTCAGACAGTATTTAAGAACGTCCGAGGTCGGCAGATCGAGTTTCTTTTTGCTTCCGTTCGAATAGGTTTCTTCTCCGGTCAGGATATCCTGCACCGACTCTACCTTTTCTCCGGCGATGGAAGAGACCGTCTTGGCTCTCAGTTTTTTCATGACCGCAGCCATTTCCGCCATAGCTCCGACGCCCTTATAAGCGATAGAAGTGACCGCCTCTTTATAGTACCCGTACTCGGAGAATATCTCTTGAAGACGACTGAAAAGACCTTTACCGATCGTCTGATAATAACAGACCATTTCCGCCGTCAGCATAGAAGCGACAACGGCGTCCTTATCGCGGGCGTGCGTACCGCGCAGAGAACCGTAGCTCTCTTCGAATCCGAATATGTACTCGTATTCGCCGCTTGCTTCCCATTCTTTTATCTTTTCGCCGATAAACTTAAATCCGGTCAGCACGTTAAAAACGGCAACGCCGTTCTTTTTAGCGAGTCTGTCGGCAAGCGTAGTCGTAACGATAGTCTTGACGACGGCGGGATTTTTCGGCATTTTTCCGCTTTCTTTTAACCGAGTAATGATATAGTCGAGCAAAAGCACGCCGATCTGATTACCGTTGAGCAGGCGGAACTTGCCCGAGTCGTCGCGTACGGCGAGCCCCATACGGTCGCAGTCCGGATCCGTACCGATCACAACGTCCGCGCCGATCTTATCGCCCAACTCGATACCCATAGCGAGCGCCGCCGGATTTTCCGGATTGGGAATGGGCACGGTAGAAAATTCGGTATCGGGCAGAGCCTGCTCCTTGACTACGGTCACGTTGATACCTTGTCTTTCAAGAATCGTCGTCACGGGAACGTAGCCCGATCCGTGGATGGGCGTGTAGACGAGTTTCAGCTTGGCGCCGCACTTTTCCACCGCTTCCGGCGAGAGCGACAGCTTCATGATCTCGTTATAATAAGCATCGTCGACGGTCTTGCCGATCACGGTAATATTCTGTCCGATCTTCACGTTGTCCATTTCGGTCAGATCGGGAAAAACGATATCTTCGCATTTAACGTCGAAGTAATCGGACGCGTTAATATACTTAACTACCGTCGCCGTATCTTCAGGACCCATCTGAGCGCCGTCTTCGCCGTATACCTTATATCCGTTGTACTCCTTCGGATTATGGCTGGCTGTGATCATAACACCGGCGATCGCGTTCAACTTGCGGACGGCATATGAACACATGGGAACGGGATGCACCGTTCCGAAAAGATAGGCTTTCACGCCGTAAGCGGAAAGTACCGCCGCCGTTTTTTGCGAAAATTCTTTACTGAACCTTCTCGTATCGAAACTGACGACCACGCCGCGTTCCGCCGCCTCCTTTCCCAAAGAAAGGATAAACTCAGCAAGTCCGCAAGTCGCTCGGGCGACCGTATACGCGTTCATCTTATAGGTACCGAGACCGACCGTTCCGCGCATACCCGCCGTACCGAAGGCAAGGGGCGCGGAAAAACGCTCTTTTATTTCTTCGTCGTCCATTCCGACCAATTCTTTTTTCTCTTCGTCCGTTACTTTTGCGCACCAGACGTCGTACGTTTCTTTCGCCGTCATAGCTCTCTCCTTATTATCCCAAAATAAATACTTTCGTCGATCTCGCGGCGACGTTTCCTTTCCAAACGAGCGCGGAAGGAATAGTCTTTTTCGCGATGGCGTCGCGCGCCACGGGAGAAGCGTTATATTCGATATAGTTTTCTTTCGCGAGATCTTCTTCTTTTACCTCGTATTTACGCTGTTTATCCGTTTTGTTGAAGATACAAAGCGCCGTCTTGCCTCCGGTAAGGGGCTTAACGAGAACGTCGATATCGCCTTCTTTGATACGCTTGGCTTGACGACCCAGTTTGTCCTGGTTGATGGAAATGAGATCGCCGTTTTTGATAAGGGCGCAGATCTCGGGGGACATAACGCGGATATCGTTACCCAAAATAAGCGGCGCCGCCATCATACACCACAAAGCAAAGTGCGCTTCGCTCTCGTTGTACTTCATATCGCCTACGCCGACTTCCAGCATATCGGGATCGTTCCAATGCCCGGGGTTGGCGTAGTTATAGAGTTTTACGTTGTGTTCGTAGATTTTGACCATCGAATCCCAGTTGGCGCTGATGTCGCCCGTCGTACGCCACAGATTGCCGGCGCTTGCGCCCCAAAGGTAGGGTTTGCCCGAGCCCCATTCGCACAAAGAAAATACGATCGGCTTTTCCGGAACGCCGTGATCGCGCGCATAGTCGGCCGTCGCCTGCTTGATGCATTGTCCGGCGTGTTGATATTGGAACATATCGCTCGTCGCCCCGTTGAGGATGGGATTGAGGATCTTTATTTTGTTTACGCCGCGCACGAGTTGAACGGGGATGGGGAAGACGTATTCGTTCTGACGAATGCCCTCGGGGACGTAAACGGGATAAGCGACGTCGTCGTTGATAACGATAACGAAAAACTTTTCATAGTTTTTGACCTCGTGGACGTAAACGGAAACGATGTACTCGCCGTCCTCTTCCACCGCGTGCATATATTCCGCCGACCCCAGACCTCTGTCCAGTCCGCTGATATGGGTGGAAAAAACGTTTTTCTTGTCGCTGCGATGAACAAAGCGGGTCTTAAACACGTTTGCGTTGCCGCTGAGCGTGGCCTCTTCCGCCTTATAAAGCGTTCCTCTTTCTCCGCGCTTTCCTACGGCGATACCGCCGACAAGAGGCGCATACCTTGTGATCTCTTTATGATGGCAGTAGTCGAGCTTCCAATATTCTACGCCCCACTTTGCGAAGGTGTACGCGTCAAGGTATTCGAAGCCGAGGCTTGCCGGATAATCTTCGCAAGTCAGCGTGCCGTTAGAAGAATATATACCCAGTTTCATGCCGCAGGCATTGACTCTTTCGGCAAGTTTCTTGATCCCATCGGGGAAGGTAACGGCGTCGGACTCCAATTCGTTGCGGATGTTGCGTTGCTTGGCTTCCCAACAGTCGTCGATATTCATGTATACGTACCCGGCGTCGACCAGGCCTTTTTCCTTCATTACTTTAGCCATTTCGACGATCATTTCCTGATCGATGCGATAAGCGAAAGTGTTCCAGGTGCTCCAACCCATGGGCGGCGTCAATGCAAGACCGTTATCATACGGCTTGTTGTTGTACAAAATAGGAACGTTTTTGTTGGGATCTCCCGGTTGCAGAAGAAGTTTTGCGTAGCAAGTCGGGCACATTCCGTTACGTTTTATCATAGTCGATTCTCCTAAATAAAAGATTTTTTTCGGCGCTTTGGCCGTCGGTTTTTTCGTTGCTCTTTCCTTTTGGAAAGCCATCCACAATATTGTACCATGAATTCGCCTATATATCAAGAGCGATTTATTTAAAAGATAACAATGTCGCTCCTCTCTTTACCGAATTTTCGGTATTGTAAAAGCGGCTTTTCTCCGTTATAATGGTAACCGAGGAAATATTTATGTGCAAACGTTTTCAAAAATTATCGACTTCAGCCGTTGATCGCCAACTGAAAAAGTACGGTCTTCCCCTCTTATCCGAACCAAACCGTTCGGGAAATAAAGAAGAGAACAAAAAACCGATCGTTTCTACCGAGATCGGGTCCGTCTCGAAATTCACGGGGGAACGGGTCGCCGTTGAACTCGTGGCAAAAGTCGGCTTCGACGCGTGGGACTTTTCCATGTTCAGCAATATGGTCCTTTACGATGGCAGAAGGAAAAAGATACTCCCCAATTCTCATCCGCTCGCAGGCGATAATTACCTTGCTTTTGCGCGCGAACTTAGACGGATCGGCGAGGACAACGGCATTTTCTGCAATCAATCTCACGCCCCCTTTCCAAGCGCTGTGCCGGAGATACGGTCATACCTGAAACGCGCCCTGGAATGCACGGCGGAAGCCGGCGGCAAGATCTGTGTGATCCATCCGTGCAATAATTGGGGAACGGAACAAAACGCCGAGATGTTTTTTGAACTTCTGCCCTTCGCAAAGTCGTGCGGCGTCAAGATCGCAACCGAAAATATGTGGAATTGGGATCCCATAAAGTGCCATGCGGCACCCGCTTCTTGCTCAGACCCGAAAAGTTTTTTAGACTTATTAAACGCCGTGAACGACGACTTTTTCGTCGCCTGTCTCGACATAGGTCACGCCGAAATGAAAGGTCTCGGCACCTCTGCCGTAGAGATGATACGCGCCCTCGGAAATAAGCTCGCCGCGTTGCACATACACGACAACGATAAAGTGCACGACTCCCACCAGATCCCCTATTCTATGAACATCGAGTTCTCTCCGATTTTAAAGGCATTGCGAAAAATCGGCTACAGCGGAGATTTTACGCTTGAATCCGAC
>CACXDF010000145.1 GCA_902766325.1 uncultured Eubacteriales bacterium
ACGTTGCTCATACCTACTTCGTAAACGTCCGGAAAACAAAGACAAAACCGCACTTTGCACGGTTTTGTCATATCCGGTAAATTATATTCTCCGCCGGTGTACCTGCCCGGTTTGTCCACCTGCAGAAGAAAAGGTCTTAGTTTTTCGTCCATGGATCACATCACGAGAGAGGCCGCGCCGATGATACCGGCGTCGTTGCCGAGTTCCGCAAGAACGATCTTCGGAACGGGATTGATCCTCTTATCTCCGAAGCAATGACGGGATACGTATCTGTTAACGCGACTGAGAAGGATATCTCCCGCGTTGCTGACGCCGCCGCCGATCATGACGACTTCCGGACGGAATACGTTAATGAGCAGTACGATACCGGTCGCGACGTACTTTGCGTACGTGTCGATCACTTTGGTCGCCGCTTTATCGCCGAGACGCGCCGCCTCGAACGCCGTCCTGCCCGTCACTTTGCCGTTTTCCAGCGTAGTGGTCATTAAACTGTCGGGATACTTTTTTAACGCTTTTTCCGTTTGACGGATGAGACCGGTCGCCGAAGCATACGCTTCCCAACAGCCTCTTTCGCCGCAGCTGCACTTTTCGCCGCCCATACGAATGCAGATATGACCGCCTTCGCTGCCGCCGCCTTTGTGACCCGTCAGGATCTTGCCGTCGACGATGAATCCGGTGCCAACGCCCGTACCCAATGTAACGAAGAAAGCGTTCTGCTTATTCTTGCCGCCACCGAACTTGGTCTCGCCGAGCGCGGCGCAGTTTGCGTCGTTGCCAACGGCGGTCTTAACGCTCCAATATTTGGAAAACTCTTTCAAAAGAGCGAACTTTTTAAATCCGAGATTAGCCGCAAAAGTGATCACGCCTTTATCCGCATCAACGGTGCCGGGACTGCCGAAGCCGACGCCCGAGATATCTTTTTTCTCGAGTCCCGCTTTCTTGATCACCTTTTCGCAAAGATCGAACATATCCTTTGCGATAGCGTCCTGCCCTTCCGCAACGCGCGGTACGATGGTGTCCTTTTCGACGATCTTTCCCGCCGAATCGACGACGCCCGCTTTGATACTCATGCCTCCGATATCAATACCGATATAGTATGCCATATTGCTCCTCCTTCGTGCTCGCTTGATTTTATTATATTTTACATTATCGCGCAATAAAAGTCAATGCCGACAGCGTTTACTTTTCGCGTCGGCAGGTTCTTTTCTTTCGGGGAAAAAGGATATTCAGGAATTGAGCTCGATGAACAGATTGTTGTTTTCGCCGGAAGTGATCTTGAATTTATCTTTGAAGAAATCGTAAGACTTTTTCGCGCCGAACGACTTAAAATCAAACTGCGGATACGCCTGGAATATCTTGTTGATAAGCTGTTCGAGCGAACACCGGGCTCCGCTCGTCGACTCCAGAATGCGCACGGCGAAGTCTTCCACTTCTTCCCGCGTGAGCGGCTGTTCTTCTACGGTGGTCTCCTTCTTGCTCTTCTTTTTCTTGGCGGGGGCTTGTTCTACCGGTTTATCGACTTTTTTCTTTTGCGAACCGTCCGTTTTCTTTTTGGACTCTTCTTTGGACAGAAGGTCTTCGAGTACGAAAAAGCGGTCGCAGGCTTTCACGAAAGACTGGGGCGTCTTTCTTTCTCCCGCGCCGATAACGAAAATATTGCTCTCTCTGAGTCTCTTGGCAAGACCGGTAAAGTCGCTGTCGCTGGAAAGCAAACAAAAGGCGTTGACGTTGCGGGAATACAGGATATCCATAGCGTCGATGACCATGCGGGAGTCCGTCGCGTTTTTGCCGGTGGTATAGGTATACTGCTGAACGGGAGTGATGGAGTACTCGTTGACGATATTCCGCCACCCCTCGGCGCCCTTACGCGCAAAGTCGCCGTACATACGGCGATAGGTCACTTTGCCGAGGACGATGAGTTCTTTTTCCAGAGCGCCCATATACTTACTGGACACGTTATCGGTGTCGATAAGTAAGGCGATGGTATAGTTTGTATTTTCCATATCAATAAACGTTCCTTAAATGATCTTTTTCTTTATTTTTTCCCGTTCGGAAAAAACAAGAACGGCTTAGATATACCATAAATTGCGCTTTTTGTCAATTATTTACCGCTTTATGCAAAATACCGCGACCGTCGAAGGGTTCGCCTTTTACGAGCGAGGTTGTCAAAAAAATCCGTTCGTGCTATACTTTTTATATACGGAAGACAACAATTCTTACAAGGAGGATTCTTTATTATGAAAAGTATTAAACATATCGTCTTTTCGATCGTGCTCGTCCTTTTATGCGCGGCGCTCTGTTCCTGCTCGTATAAAGGCGGACTCGACGGTAACCGGTCGGCCGGGTATTATTATCCCGAGACGTCGACAAGCGCGAACGAATTTACGCAAATCACGGAAAACCCCTTCGTGAGCACGGCGACGACTGCCACTTCTTACTTCTCCATCGACGCGAACACTTCTTCTTACCCCCTTCTGCGGCGACTGATAAACAGCGGAACGGCCATCGATCCGGACTCGGTGCGCGTGGAAGAAATGCTCAATTATTTTTCTTACGACTACGCCGAACCGGAAAACGGTCAGATCCTGTCGATGAACGCGTCCGTCTTCGACAATCCCTATAATCCGCAAACAAAACTCATGACCGTAGGTCTTGCCGCGCAAAAAGTCGACTTTTCCGAGCAGCGGAACAACATCGTCTTTTTGATCGACACCAGCGGTTCTATGTTCGGCGGAGACCGTCTGGGATTGGTACAATCGGCTTTCAAGATGCTTGCCGACAACCTGAACGACGACGACCGCGTATCCATCGTAACGTACGCGGGATCGAGCTCGGTCGCTTTAAGCGGAGCGTACGGAACTGAAAAACAGAAGATCATCGCCGTGATCGAAGACCTGGAAGCGGGCGGCAGTACCGCCGGCGCGGAAGGCATCAAAACGGCTTATCAACTTGCGCAACGATACTTTATTTCCGGCGGCAATAACCGCGTCGTACTGGCAACGGACGGAGACTTCAACGTCGGTATCAGCAACACGAAGGAATTGGAGTCTTTTATTAAAGAAAAAGCCAAGTCCGGCGTATACCTGTCCGTTTTCGGCGTCGGGTACGGCAATCTGAAATCCGAAAAAATGGAATCGCTCGCCTTAAACGGCAACGGTACCGCTTCTTACCTCGACAGTCCGAAAGAAGCGCGCCGCGCCCTCGTCGAACAGATCGGCGGATCTATGCAGACGGTGGCAAAAGACGTCAAGGCAGGCATCGTCTTCAATCCGGATTACGTGAAGAGTTTCCGCCTGATCGGATATGAAAACAAGCAAATGACCGAAGAAGAATTCAACGACACCAATAAGGACGCCGGAGAACTGGGCA
>CACXDF010000146.1 GCA_902766325.1 uncultured Eubacteriales bacterium
AAATAATCTTCGCAAGAAAGCAGATCTCCCGCAGCTTCGGAATAGGCCGCGACGTGGAACTTTTTCGGATAATAAAGCGTTTCGGTCCCATCCGCAGAAAGGGCGGACGCGAGCGTATACGCAACGACGTCGCCCGTATCCCACAAGAACGGTCTGTAGAAACGCGTGAAGACGTACATATCGTCGTTATAATTACTGCCGTACTGCGCGATAGCCGTCTTATCGCGGAGAGCGTCGAGAATGGACTTCGCGGAGGTATACCGTAAACTTTCGGCATGCAACTCGCTACGGGTTTCGTAATCTTCGTTGAACGCGCCGGCCGTCCTGTTCTCTTCTCTGTTCATCAAATAAACGAACGCGAGAGAAGCGAGACAGCAATCGGCCGAATTTCCGTTATAAGAAAGCGCGCTCGGATCGCGGAAGAACGTCTCCAAAGCTGCCGTCACGCCGTTACTTCTGGTCTTGTTATTTTCGATCAGGGCCGAGATCGCAAGCGCTTTGATCTTTCTGCACGCTTCGGCCGAATATTGGTTCAGCCTATACGTATACGTAACGTTGCCGGAGACCGACTGCGCAAAGCGGAGATAATAATAATGCTTGGCGAAGGCGTCCTCGATCTCGCTACGCGTAAAGCCGTACGCAGAAAATACGTTCATACCCGTAATGGAATTCGAGTTATATTCCGCCCAGTCGTACAAAGAGACCAGTCCGCTTCCCGAAACGGCCAGGCCATCCACGTTAACGAGCGACTGCGCGTAAGTCAGGAAGGCTCTGTTATTTTTGACCCACTCTTTTCCGTTTTCGATATCTTCGGCGGAATAACCGAAGACGTCGGCGTGTTCAAGCAACGAGTCGTACGGCGTCTTACCCTTAAGATAATACGTCTTTCCTTCCGCAAACGAAGAGTCCGTCGTTTTATAATATCTGTAATAGCGGTGACCGGCTCCGTCGTATTCCATACTCATGCGTTCATAATAGACGTTGTTCGGGACGACTTCGCCTACCTTGACGCTTGCCGGATAATAACTGTTGGCGACATAGTTTACCAAGAAGTCGAACATGACGTTACTTACCGAAACAAGGGGCGTATACGTATCGCTTGAAGAAACGAGAGTGTTATGCGTTATACGATACGACTGCCAGGCCTGCATAGTCAGATCGCCGGTAAAGGACGAATAGGCATAAGCGTAGCTGTTATGATCGTCCGGATTGGATCCCGACCGGATATCGGCGTCGTTATAATAGTTTTCCCACAAAGAAAGCAACTCGACTATGCCGAGACCGTTCAAAGAAGAATACATATCGGCGAAAGCCATCGCAGCCGATTGTTGATTATCGTCTCCCGTATATCCCTTATGCACTTCCGCATAGATACTGCCTACGCCGCTTTGGATCATATTGTCGGCAATGGACGCATAAGCCTTTTCCGTATTCTCTTCGTCCGCATATATCTCGTCCAGCGTCTTGATCGCAGGATAATTTTCGCGGATGAAAGATTTCAGCTGCGGAAGCAGACTCGGATAATTACTGCCGCCGTGAAGGGTCGCTTTCAGTCTGTCCATTTCGGTCGCCACAGCTTCGTAATAGACGGCGTATTCTTCGTCGCCGGCGCTGGCGGAGAAGCCGGAAGCCAAAGCATAGACGCTCTTCAGGCTTTCCCATTGCGATTCGCTTAAAGAAGTTTCGCTCTGTACGTTCGCGTTATAGAAACGCAAAGAATAATCGAGATAGTATTCGTACAGATTGTTCCACAATTCCGCGTTGATCTTATAATAATTTTTCAATCCCGCGTTCCGGAGCAGGTTTTCTCTGTTCATCCTCAGGTTATCGTTCATCGAAGAACCGGACGGCATAAGATAAGCGTATAACTCTTCCATCGTCCACAGCGACGGATCGACGTTCGAATCGATGGTCTGCACAAGACTGCGTAAAGCGTTAAGATAGTTCTGATAAGTAAACGTGATCGAGCCGCCGCCGGAAAGAGCCACGGTAAACGTCAGTTCTATCGTTGTGGTCGTATCTCCGTTATTCGTGACGGGCGCTATGGAGTCGATACCCTCTTCCGTCAGGACGTTGACCAATTCTTTCAACGAAGCCAAAGAGTAATCGCGGCGATACCGGGACGTAACGTCGTTTTCCGCCTCATGAATACGATTGAGGTAGATATTGCCGTAATCGAGATGGAACTCGATGGTAAAGCTGTTTTCGATCGAATTGAAATCGAAAGGATTAAAGTAGATAACGGTAGCGTCGGTATAATAGGTGTTCGGTTGCCATACGTTGCTCTCGTTGGGCACGTACACATATTCTCCGCTGCCGGAACTCGTCTCCTGCTTGATATAATAACTCCTGTACGTATTATTCCAATCGGAAGGACGATCGACGATCGGAAGTTTATCAATCATACGGCTGTATTCCAACACGGGGATCGTGATATGGGCTTCGGCGCTTTCGCCCTTAATGCCTTCTATTTCCTTACTTGCAATAAGTTGCTTCAAGGCGACCGACTTTACGTACGCGTCGCTTCCGGATAACTTATTGAAAATGTCAACCATGACGCTTTTTTCGGTAATGGCGGCGTATTCGTAAATGCCGTTCCAGACGTCGCGCGCAACACAATCGTACAACTTGTTGCGATACTTCGTTTCATACGAGCGATTGACCTTTCTTTCATTGGTGGAGAAATTATTGTTCGATTCGTCCGCCAAAGCCGAGTAGTAAAACGCCTTCAACTTGATATAATCGTTGAATACGTTCTGAATCTCGTTATTATCGGTATCCGGCATATAAGGCTGCGTACGGAAGGAATCTACGTTGCTCTTCCAATCCTCGTATATCTGAGGACGTCCGACCTTCGCCGATTCGGGACTGCCTTTGTCAACCCATTCGTCGTACGACGCCTTCATCTTTTCGTACATATACAGAATAACGGCGCGCTTGTTCTGCGGAGCGATATCGCTCGTTCCGAACAGTTCGAAATTCAGTTCGTACAGATACCCTTGCGTGATATAAGAATAATATCCCTGTTGCGTGGTATCCTCTCCTCCGATGCTGACGGAATATGTCGCGCACAGGATATCGTACGCCTTAACGATAATGTCTTTATCCATTTCTTCGCGGGCGGCGTTGATCTTATTCTGCGTTCCGCTCGAATAATCTCCCGTCGTCACAACGTCCCACATCCAGGCGTTCACGAGCGTCTCGTACTTCTCTTGGAATATGGAGAGATAGTATTCATACAAGTTACGCAGGTTATAATCATCCGCATATACGTTGCCGTATATCTGTCCGTCGTACCCGGTCAAAGATACGTTCTTAAAATCGTATTCTTTGCCTTCGTATTCCCAGGTCTCGTTCCAAACAATGGTGGGTACGAACGGCGCGTTGCCGTTTTTGTATCCGTACATCGAGTCTTCGTCAACGCTGTACGAAACGCCGTCTTTCTCGAAATTGAGATAATAGCTGTCGTACGAAACGAACATATTTTCGCCCATCAAGGTGGGTATATCGGTAAGAAGCGCCGCCACCGGATCTTCGTAATCGTAAGAAAGCGAATACCGGCGATCCAATTCTTCGCCGATCTTTAAAGAACGGTTCAGAACGACGATCAGGATATCGAAGTACTGGTTTTCGCTACCGACCGAGATGTAACCGCGCACCCTATACGTCGCGCCGTTATAGTCGTCCTTTTGGGGCATAAAATAGCCGTAATAAGAGCCGGAGGCGGACGGAATTTCGTAAAAACGGGTATCCCCTGCCGAGGTAAAGAGAGAAATGTGTTTTTCTTCGCTGACCAGCGACCTGTCCGAAGTATAGCGGACGAATTCCGTCCCCAAACCGGTCCTGACGTCATACGTCTCCCAACCGCGTACGGCATAATTCTTATATTCGTCCGTCGTGGTGAATTTGATGGTCACTTCGGTCGGAAGACGGAAAGTAGTCGAGTTATACGGATCGATATAATAGACGGGTATAACGTCCCGATCGTTGCCGCTGACCGCCGTCGCTTCCGCGTGATAATTCACGCATTCGTATCCGTCGAAATAGACGTAATAGTTTCTACCGCCCACCGTCGAATCGGCCCGACGGAAAATATAGTACGTCGACTTCTTAAAGGTAACGTCCGTCGTCGGCTCATATCTGCCCGCGATGTAAACGTAATACTCTTCTTCCAATCGATATCCGGGGGTGGCCGTTATTTTTACCAAAGAATAGTATTTCTCGTTATCGTCGAAGGAGTACTTCTGCTCAAAACGATTCTGTTTGGCGTTCTTGACAAAGTACGACGTAACGTTACTTTCTCTTACGTTATCCGCAAGAACGGCATAGTAATAATCGACGTTATCTTCGAAAACGGTATAATCTACGGTCTTCTCAAAATACATTCTTCCGCGGATGGTCGTTCCGTCGGTCAAAGTCAGGCTTCCGAAGGTATAATACGTAACGCCGGACGCGAATTCTCCGATCGCTTCGGTAAAGTATTCTCCGCTCGAACGAACGTAATAGGTCCCTTCCTGGATCTTTTGTCCGACGACGACCGTCGCTTCGGTATATTGATAATACTTTTTGCCGGGCAAAGCGTAATCGTCTTCGGTCACGGCAAAGGCGCCGCGAGAAGAAATAACGGGCAAGAATACGTCCATCGAACGATAAACGCCTTCTTCCACGGGGTCGCCCGAATTCGTCATGATACTGACGGCGATCTGCGAGCCGCTCGCGCTGCGAACGTAGCAACCGTACGAGTAGTCGTACGCGTACGCGTTACCGACTGCGGTAGGTTCGTTGGATAACATATAATACGCAACGCCGGAAACGTATTCTCTTTCTTCCGGTCGATACAAAATGGTATACCTGCGATAATAATCGGCAGAGATCGGCTGGCCTTCCGTCGTAGACGCTTTTGCCATTTCATAATACTTTCCGCCGGTTTCGGTAGAAGTCGCCGTTTCATAATATTTCGCTCTGCGATACAGTATTTCCGCATCAGAACTTTCCGCGCGATAATAATAAGTCGTATTACGATCGAAATAAATGTCGCTCGTCAATACGTATCTTCCTTCGGAATAAACGTAATAGCTGTTTTCCGTAACGATCTGTCCTGCGTTAACGTCGGCCTTGATAAAGGTGTACGTTGCGGTATCCTGAGACACGTTCATACCGTCTCGATACACATTGTTATACACGCGAGAACTCTCGATGATACGAGACAAAATAGTCACGCTGAGAGGAACGCCGTTACTTAATTTGCTTCCGTCTCCGAGATAAATGTTCATCTTCAGAAAAACGGTGTTCGGATTATCGGCAAGCACTCTGTACTGAGCTCCGAGCTCGGCCATTTTATGTCCGTTCTGGTCGTAGGTGATCTTTTGACAGATCTTATCCCTGACGTCTCTGAATTCATATTCGAGATTGGAGAATGTATACCGAACGATCGTACCGGTCGCAGCGCCCGCGTAGCGACTGCGGAACAAAACGGTGATATAAGCCGGCAAGTTATATTCTCCGTCGAAACTGCTTTCGTACGGGTCGATCTCCAAGTCGTTCAGGAGCGCTTCGGCGCCCGGTTCTTTACTTTCTACGACGTTGACGCCTTCCACGTTTTCCACGCCGTAATAAGTAAGTTGCGCGATATTGACGTACAAACGGATCGTGTTATCACGCGCTTCATACGTTCTCGTCGCACTGTTATAAACTGAATAACAATCGTAATTATAACTGGCAATGCAGAAATATCCGCCGTTTATAAACAGCGAAGAATCGAGCAGATACCGTCCACTTGTCGGATCGATATAGTTGAAGTTCCAGTTGACTTCGTAGGTGTTGATCGCGGTGGAAGAATAAACGTTCCTTGCGCCTTCGCGGATCTGCGCGGCCGAAGTGACGTTAGCCGTGATCGTCGTCGGGATACGACTTTCGTTGATACAATATTTACTTTGCATCCTGTCGTAATAAATGAACAAAAACGGGTTGTCGATCTTCAGAACGCCGTCGCTTATCACGTACAGATCGTCGCCGGCCGAATAGCCCATCTCTCCCATATCTTTCTGCGGGATACGAACGGACAACTGGTATTTTTCTTCCGAACAGGGCAACGTGTACGAGAAGGCGTACGTAGCGCCGTCGATGACGTTGATATATTGACGATTGATGTTTTTGAGCGGACGATTACCGAGGACGGAAGCGCCTGCCGCAGAGACGTCCCATTGGGGAATACCGTACCGGACGGTATACGAGCGCGCGCTGTCCGTGGTATAAACGACTTCTTCGTAAACGGGCAAAGCATAGCCGTCTTCGCCATACACCATCGTAAGATTTCTGTTGAACGGTTCGATCGTCACTTCACTGCTGATCACACCGTAAGTTGCCATCTCTGCCTTAACTACGATCAAAGAGCGCGAAACGATGGAACCTTGCGAGAACTTATACAGTTCGATAAAGCTATAGCTGTAACGGATACCGCCTTCGGTCACGAGCGTATTCTCTTCCAGACAGAGAACGGAACGGTTAAAGTAGTCTATCAACTTCTTTTGCGCGTCTTCCTTGGTCATGTCGACGTACGACGTCTCGAAAAGACCGAGTTGGTCTCCGGCTACGGCGGACTTCTCCATGCCGCCGCGGAAAACGATGGTCAAGTTGTTGAACAGGTATTGGAAATACTCGTACGGCGTGCAGAAATAACCTTCGTTATTATTGCTCAATCCATAAGCCTTACCGAGAGAGAAATAGATGATATTCTCATAACGGTTGGGAGAATAGGCGTCGGCGGGATCGCTGCTGCCGACGTATCTCAGATATTCGTCCGCAAAGTTGTAGTTCTGATCGGCGACTTTCGCCATTTCGTCTTGTTCGAGACGATTATTGCCGTTTTCGTCGTTGACGATGGTATATACTTCTTGATCGGTCATATAGGGCGCGACGTTCAGACGTACCGAACCGAGTACCGATTCCACAACGGAGAAAGGTAATTTCAATTCTTGTTCGTTGATGGTATCGGCGCATATCTTTCCGAGCAGGAAGATACCGCCCTGCTGCTTTTCCGCCTCGGTCAACGAGGACACGCCGCGAAGGACCTCTATCATCCTGTTGATAAGATCGATATCCCACGTAACGGGCAAGCTGTAAAGATCGGACGTCGAGTCGAATCTCACGCCTACGTAAACTTTTTTACCGGCGAGCTGCGCGTCGCGCATCAGAATAAGGCGATTTAACAGCGCCGTACTGCTCCTGTCGTAACGATCGACGTCCAAAAATCCGCCGATTGCCTTGCCGGAATAAATGCCTGCGGAAACGATACCGCTTTCCGCGCCGATCATATACGGGTCTTCGTTATTATACACGTCGATATGATTGACGTCTCTGTCATGATTGTTCGTCGTCTTATATAAAGCGCGAGAGCGGACGATCAGATTGACGACCGCCTCGTTAGAGATCTCTCCGTTACCGACGACGTAACATTTCAGACCGATATTGCCTACGTCCCACGGGAAAATCAACTTTCCGTCTTCGTCATACCGTCTGTTATAGTCGCGCGTAGACTGTAAAAACTTGCCCGATCGGATAAGAGGATACTCTTCGCTGCCGATCACGGCATACCACGTCAGACCGACCTTATTGCCTTCGTCGTCCACGTCTTCGCTGGTGACCGTAGCCCCGCTGCCCAGTACGGCGATGAAGCGAGTCGGAATGATCTCGTCGTAATCGGCGTACGGATCGACGTACAAAATATCTTCGTCGGGCAATATCTCTTTTTCCACGTACAAGTAATACGTTTTGCCGTTTGTGAAATACCTGTCCTCGGTACGGCCGTACCCGTTTTCTATCAATTCGTAACATTGCTCGCCGCTAAGCGACTGATTTGCAATAACGGGGCGGACGGAATAAACGTATTCTCTCGTATAATAATCTCTTCCGCTTCTGAAAACGCTGTCTTCGGTCGGCATGTACGCGCCGTTCGTATATACGTAATAGTTACCGATGATCCTGCTGTTTACGACCACGTTTTCTCTCGTATAAACGGCTTCGCGACGATAATAAGTCTTTCCCGGAACGGCTTGTTCGTCATCCGTCAGGGCATAACCGTTCTTTATGTATTCGTAATAGACGACGTCCGCAGGGATTTCCATACCGTAAGAAACGTTCTGCTTTTCGTGCGAATAAGCGTAAAACTTAATATCCCTCAGTTCGCTGTACAGGTTGCGAACGATCATGGTGACCCAGACGATCCCGTTCCCGTCGCCGACCTGACCGTATACCGCCAGATCCCGCTGTTGTGTGGACGGATACGCCAAAACGTACTTCTCTCCGCTTTGCTTAATGATATTCAGTTCCGTCCCTTCGGAAGAATTATCGATGGTTTGCCAATGAACGGCGTATTCTTTCCATTCTTTGGTCGTACTGTCTCTGTTGACGTATAACCAAACGGTCGACGGCAAAGCCGCGGTAAAGTCATACGGGTTGATCTCATACGGCGCGAAACTTTCGTCGGTACGACGGAACTTGGCATTACTGACGGCGACCTGTCCGTAAACGGGCGTTACGACCGTCTTCTCGCCTTCTTTCGTAACCTCGTATTGCCTGACCAAATAGCGGTTTTCTTCGCCCGATTGCGTACGTCCGGGTTGCAGGACGTTCAGCCTGACTTTCTGCAAGCCGACGCCCAATCCGCCGCCGAAGTAAGCGGACGTTTCGGACGTGGCGTTCTGACCGGTGCCGAATAACGAAGAAGTTCCTTCTCTCGTGATACGCGTCGAAAGCGTTTCCGTCCCCGCCCAATTCAGGGAGCCGAGGATATAACCGGAGTAGTATTCTTCATCGTTCAAGGTGCCCAAACGGGTCGCGAGCAGGTTACGACTGCTACCGTCGCCGAAAATGACCTTGACCGTATGCTCGTTATCTCCCGTGATGGGAATATCGTAAGTCGAACGGACAAGATAGTCGATGGTGTATCTGCTGTTGGTCTCGGCGTCGATACGGACTTCCGTTACCTCTTTCCTCTGCACGTCGATGCGGATAGCGATGGGAATGCAATATCCTTCTTCGCTACCGAAGGTCGCGGTAGCGTAAAATACGCCGCCCTGCCAGGTGATAAACGAATAATCGAAATCCCATTCTTCGATCCTGTCGGAAAGATATATATAATTATATCCTTCCTTATTATAATACTTGTTATATTCGATTTCGACCGCAGTCTTCTCATCCTTTTCAAGTTCGGTGCCGTAGAAACCGTAGAAGAAGATACGCATCCTTTCATTGTTGATACCGCTTTCTATCAGATCATAAGATCCTTCGGCCGTTTTCTTCATCGCATACGTGTAGGGATCGACGGAAATACGACCGACGACAGGCACGTTTTTACCGCCGATAACGGTCACTTGTTCGTTGCCTTCCCG
>CACXDF010000147.1 GCA_902766325.1 uncultured Eubacteriales bacterium
AGAATCGATCTCCTGAGAAAAACCGTTGAGGGAGACCATGTAGTCGTTCCAGCAACGTTTGTAGAGGTGCTGAAGGGAAGTGCCGGTGATATCGTCGTGGAACTGGTGCGTGATGACGCGCTTCCAGTTTTTCGTCAGGTTTTCGGCCGGGTATTCTTTTTCTCCGAGCAAAGAGGCCGCTACGCTCGTTCTTTCGGCGACGTCGGCCAGGATCTCGTTGCGCTTGTTCCACCGCTTACCGATGGCGCGGGAGGTGTAGCTGCCCACACCGTGATAGACGAGGGTCAGCTCCGATCTGTGTTCGGGGAGTTTGGCAAGATAAGAGTCGTCCAGTTCTTTCAGATATTCGTACACGTCGTCGATGCGGGAAGAAAGGACTTTTATGTCGTTCTTTGCGTTATCGGCCATTTCTTTTTCTACGCAAGCGACGGATTTTTCTTCCGGAGCGCCGCCCATATCGCCCGTGCCGTGATAGATGGCGACGGCGTCGATGCCGTACTGCTTGTTCTTTTCGAGACGGGTGCGGACGAAGTTGAAATTACGTATTTCTTTGAGAGTATTACCGTAGCTGCCCATATCGATGGAGCCGTACACGAAGTCGCCGTTGCTACCGTACCACTTGCCCAGATTGAAAGGGATGCCGTGCACCGAACCCCAGGTCAGTTTTTGCGTGGAAAAACCGATCAGGTTGGCGTGGCGCATGACGGCCGGAAGATGCCAACCGAAGCCAAAGCAGTCGGGCAGGAAGATATCTTTACTGCGCATGCCGAATTTTTTGTCGAAATAGCCGTTGCCCAGCAGGATATTACGGAAAAGAGCCTCGGGAGAGGGCACGTTGACATCGCCGTTTTCGTAAGAGCTCCCGCAGGGATACCAACGCCCCTGTTTGACGTATTCTTTCATTTTCTCGAACAATTCCGGATAGTATTCTTCCATCAGTTCGTAGCGGTACGCGCCTTCGAAATTGAAAGTATAATCGGGGTACTTCTCGAAGAGTTTGAAGTTATCGAGAAGGGTCTTTTTGATACACGTTCCGATGGTGCGCTCCAAAGACCAGTTCCAGATGGTATCGAGGTGGGCGGTCGCCACCGTAAAGACTTTTTTCTGTTTTTGGTTTTCTTGCATGACATTCTCCTGAAAATTAGATACAAAATTAAAATAAGTATAACTTATCGGGACCGAAATGTAAAGAGGTAAAATCCCGCATAGAGAGACGATATCGCTTGTAAGGACAAAAAAACTATGATACAATAAACGCAATAAAAGCGCCTTGGCGATCTTTGCCGCGCCGTAACGCCTAAAGGAGAAACAAAAATGAAAGTATTGATGATAAACGGAAGTCCTCACGCTACCGGTTGTACTTTTACCGCTCTTTCCGAGATGCGCAAGGTTTTTGCCGAAGAGGGGATCGAAACGGAGATCGTGCAGGTGGGCAACAAGCCGGTGCGCGGATGCGTGGCTTGCGGCGCGTGTTCCAAAACGGGCAAATGCGCTTTCGACGACGTCGTGAACGAACTCGCGCAAAAGTTTTTCGAATGCGACGGCCTCGTCGTGGGTAGCCCCGTGTATTACGCCTCGGCGAACGCGACGCTCGTCGCGACGCTGGACAGGCTCTTTATGAGCGCCAAATTCGACAAGACGATGAAAGTGGGCGCCGCCGTTTGTTCGGCTCGTCGCGGAGGATTGACGGCTACGTTTGACGAACTGAATAAATACTTTTTTATCAGCGGTATGCCCGTAGCGTCCGGTCAATACTGGAACGGCGTGCACGGAAGTAACGCCGAACAGGTATCGCGCGACGAAGAAGGAATGCAGATGATGCGTACTTTGGCGCGGAATATGGCGTTTTTGATTAAAAGTATAGCTTTGGGCAAGGATAAATTCGGTCTGCCCGAGAAAGAAGCGGTGATAAGAACCAATTTTATCCGATAGAACAGGGATTTTATGAGCGTTTTTGAAAGTATCTGTTTATTGCTTTGCGGCGTCGGCGTCTTCTTGACCGGCATGAAGCTGATGGGAGACGGCTTAAGTAAAGGCTCCGGCAAGAGTATCCGCGCGTTGTTCAATAAGATCAGCAACAACAGGATCGCGTCTTACGGGATCGGCGCGGGCGCTACCGCCATCGTACAGTCTTCGGCCGCGACTACGGTCATGAGCATGGGTCTCGTCGGGGCGGGCATCATGTCCGTCACGCAAGCCTCCGCTTTCGTTCTCGGCGCTCGTTTGGGTACGACGGTGACGGGTATTCTGGTCTCGCTGTCTTCGATCAGTATCACACCCGTTTTGATGGCTTTTGCTTTCGTCGGTATCTGTCTGATCCTCTTTGTGAATAACGAAACGGCAAAGGCGATCGGATACGTGATCGGCGG
>CACXDF010000148.1 GCA_902766325.1 uncultured Eubacteriales bacterium
CAAGAGGGAGTCCGTTCGTCGTTTTTGGCCGTTGCCGACGTTGTGACCACCGTTGCGGGCGCCGTGCCCGTCATTGCGGTACCTTTCCTGCTTGAGTCGTTCGGTAACGAATACGGCTTTCTGTACAGCGGGTTGATCTTCGGCCTCGGCGGCGGAGTCGTCGCCTCCACGGCTTTTTTCGGAACGAAAGAAAGGATAACCGTTCACCAGGAAAAAGTATCCCTAAAAGACAATTTTAAAGCGATCGTAACGACTAAACCGATGATAATATTCGATCTTGCGCTGCTTATCGGAGCGACGGTGTTCGCCGCGTCGGAGGTCAGTACCTACGCCGGAAAATACCTCTACGGAAGCGAGGGAGGACGCATCCTTTATCCGGACGGAACGAAATCGTTTTTGCCGTCGGAACTCTTTTTGCCGATCATGGTCGGATTGATCGGCGGCGGCACGGCGGTAGGAGACGCCGTCTTCCCGGCGGTGTTCAAAAAAGTAGGGTTAAAAAAGTCTTACTTCGTTTTTTCCTCCGTCGGTATCGCCTTATGCGTCGCCGCGTTTTTTCTCGGTTACGACAGATGGAACAAGGCGTCTTTATTCATTTTCCTTGCCTATTATTTTTTGATCGGCGTGATCGGCGGAACGTTCGACTCGATGAAAAGCAACCTGATCCCCGAATGCGCCGATTACAGCGAGTGGAAAACGGGCGTAAGACGAGACGGAACGTTCTTTTCCACGCAAGTCATGGTCTCGCAACTTATCGAATCCGTTCCCGTCCTGGCGGTAGCCGTTATTTTGCAGATTTGCGGATATAACGAGACCGAAGCTGCTTTGACGCAACCGATCGCCGTAAAAAACGGTATCTTTATTGCCGCGACCATCGTACCCGCCGTCGGTATGTGCCTCGGTATGATCCCCGCGGCTTTCTATTCTTATACGGGACGCTTCCGCGAGAAAGTAAAAACGGAACTTGCGGAAAGAAGAAAGGAGGAGTCGTTATGATAAAAGCCGATCTGTACGATCAGATCAACAACGTGGTCAATATCGCCGTTTCTGTGGCAATATTTATCTTTTTCATGTGCAGGAGAGAGAATAACTGGTCTCTTGCCCGTATCGCTTATGAAAAAACGGAGGGCTTACGTCAAAAAAATAAGTTTTTAAGCGTCCTTTTTTCCAAGTGGACTTTTATCGCGCTGACTTCGGCGGCGTACATCGGGCTCTATAACGCGATTTTCGCGATCGGCGATTTCCCGCCTTTCTTGGCGAACGATACCTACTTCACGCATACCAATTATTTTTGTGCGCTTTTCTTCGGCATTCTCGTTGTGATCGCCATTCAGATCATCGTCGGTATGGACTTCCGTCACAGCACCGATCTGCTGACCCCTTTTTACGCTCTCGATATGGGACTGGGTAAAATCGCCTGTTTCAGCGCCGGTTGTTGCTACGGCATCGAATGGACGAACGGAATGTATAATCACAAAACCGGTCGGATCGAATTTCCCGTGCAACTTCTGGAAGTCTTTGTCGGAGTGTTGATCGCGATCCTGCTTTTCTTTTATCTCACCAAACGAAAAACGAAGGGAAAAGCATATCCGTTGTATATGATCCTTTACGGCGCAACGCGCTTTTTGACCGAATTTTTACGCGGAGACCATATCGCCAACTGGTTGGGGTTGAAGCCCTATCAGATATTGTGTTTGATCAGTATCTTGATCGGTTCCGTTTGGATCGTCGTTATCAACGTTTTGGAAAAGCGCGACAAAAGGTTTCTGTACGGTACCGACCTCGTGGACTTTATTCTGTCAAAAATGAAAAGCTGATGTTTTATTTGTTAGTAGGCCCGAGCGTCTTTTCGGAAAGCGATCTGAAAAAAATGTACCCGAAACTTTCTTCTCAAAGGAAAGAAAAGGTGGACGGTTTGCGCTTTTTTGCGGATAAGATCGCGTCGGCGAGCGCTTATTTATTACTCAGACTGATTTTAAAAGAGGGCTTCGGCTACGAAAACGCGCCTTGTTTTATGTTCGAGCCGGACGGAAAGCCTTATCTTGCCGATAATAAAAAGATATTTTTCAGTATCTCCCACGACAGGGCGGGGGTGGCGGCCTGCGCCTCGAAAAGCGCGATCGGAGTAGACGCGCAAGCTCTTTTTCGATATGAAGATATGCTGGCGGAAAGAATATTGTCTGATAAAGAAAAAGATCGTTTCGGTACGGATCGTCCGGACGACGGTTTTTTTACGAGGATGTGGACGATGAAAGAAAGCCTTGGCAAAAAAAACGGGGACGGCGTGATCCCGTATCTTACGAGCACCGATTTTTCCGCGGCGGAAAAAGAGGGCGTTTATTCGATCGGCAGCGACGTTTTTACCGTCGGACAAAGGAACGATCTGTTCTTTTCCGTTTGCGGCAGAGAGGAAGAAAAAGTCGTTGTTTTTACGCCGGAACGGTTTTTGAACGCAGTAGACGCCTTATCCGACGCTCAGATCTGATCGAGCAGTTCTTGCAGCTCTTCTTCGGTCAAAGATTTAACTTTATTCAGATCGCTTCTTACGATGGACTCCGCGGTCGGGAAAGGTATTTCGTCCTGTGCGTTCAGACGCTTGCGTTCGGAAAGATAATCGACCGTGCCCGCGCCTAAATCTTCTTTCAAGACCCGATCCAGTTCTTCCCGCGCTTTTTTGACGGCGGAAAAAGAATCGTCGTAAGCCCGTAAAAGTTCTTCCCGCGATTTATAACAGTCCATTTTTTCGCAAAAACGCCGCAAACGTTCGTTCTCCAGCGCGTAGCGTATCCTCAGATCGCTCAAGTATTCGTCTTGTCTCGCTTTGGCGAACAGTACGGTTTCGGAGATCTCTTTTTCCCGTTTCTCGTACTCTTTCAGTTTGGCGGAAAGAACGCCGTTTTCTTTCCGGAGTTCGTCGATACGATCGGCTTGCTTTTTTATGAGGACCTCTTTCGGGTCGATCTCGCTTTTTTTTCGTCGTTTCAGGATCATGCTTTAATTATGGGCGAAAACGAAAGTATTTTTTTGTTTTGATTTGTCTTGTCTTGTCGAAAAAAGAAAAACGTGTTATACTATTCGTAAAGTCAAGGAGAAATAGTTATGAACAGGATCGCTCGGTTTGAAAAGGTCAGTTACGATTGTTTTGCGGCGGGTTTCGGCGGAGAAGACCCGAAGGGGGTCTACGACAGGATAAAACTGCCGAAAAGGGCTACGACGGGCAGCGCGGGGTACGATTTTTATCTGACCCGGGATATCTGTCTGAAG
>CACXDF010000149.1 GCA_902766325.1 uncultured Eubacteriales bacterium
CGAAACCGACGTGGCATACTACGACAGCGATATTCTGTACGTTACCAACGTGGACGGTCAGGCGCCTGCGGTCACGATAAAAGAGATTAATCCCTTTTTGAAATCGGTCACTTGCACGTTTTCCGACGTTTCGTCCGTTTGCGCTTCTTCCGGCGTGCGTTCTTATACCGTCTATAAAGTCGACGCGGAGACGAATGAAAGATCGGTCTATCGTACTTCGGACGACATCAATCGAAACACGGCGTCCTTTACGATCGATTCAGGCACGGGTAAGTTCAATTATTACGTGACTGCGACCGACGGCGTGGGTAATACGAGCGCAGATCTGCTCGTGGCAAAGTACGACGTAGACGAACTGGTTCGTTCTACGGACAACGCGCTTAATACCATAGAGACTTCGCCCGAATCCTGGTCGGACGGTTTTAAGAACCGCTTGAACAACGCTTATAGCGAATACAAGATTAAAAAGGACGATTTGAACGGAACGGTCAGAGAAGAAGAAAAGAAAGCGGCGGCCGACGCTTTAACGGCGGTTTTGGACGAGTATAAAGGATACGTCGCCGATAAGTTGAACGGCAGAAGAAACGTGGAGTTTTCGACGGACAACGCGGAGACCCTTTCTTCCGGACTCAACGTCGATAACTTATATAAAGCGTGCGCTTTCGTTAAGTTCGGAGAAAAAGGCACCGTCCTGACCGGCGTATATAAGTCCGATTATTCGGACGCGAGAAAGGAAGAATTAAGTCAAAGCGGCCTTGAAAGAGCTACGAGCGTATACGTTTTTTCGATGCGCGTCTTCGCGACCGAGCAAGGTAACTGCGACAGAGCTTTTTCCGTTCCGCTGGAGCTTTCTTTTTCGGTAGGCGAATATAAAAACGTAGCCGCCGTACAGGTTCGCGAAAAGGACGGACAAAAGACCTACGCTTCCTGCCGTATCAAAGAATACACAAGCGGCGACCTCGTAATGAGCGTACCGAATACGACCGGGCTCGTATATCTGTTTGTGGAAGAAGAACAATCGAAAAAAGACAACAAATGGCTTTATCTGCTGTTTTTGTTGATCGTTCCCGTTGCGTCGGGCACGGCTTGTTTGATATTATATCAAAAACGTAAAAAATCGTTAAGGAGTAATAACAATGGAAGAAAAGAAACTGATAATCAATAGGTATACCGTTTGGACGGTACCCAATATTCTCGTCTTTTTCCGAATCTTGTGCGTTCCCGTCTTTATGACTATGGTCATACTCAGCGCGCAGCCCGCTCATCCCGACTGGTACGTCTATATCGGTCTGGGCATCATGGCTCTCGCCGCCGTCACGGACGTGTTCGACGGTAAGATCGCCCGTAAGTACAAAAAGGGCACAAAATTCGGTAAGCACATCGTCAAACACGATCAAGCCACTTACGTCGGTCAACTCATCGACCCCATCGCCGATAAGACGATGCACATCGGAGCCATGCTTGCTCTCGTCATCGCCGGATATCTCCATTGGGCTTTTCTCGCGCTGATCGCATTCCGTGAGATCGCCATGGTCGTAGGCGGAACGTTCTTTATGAACAAGGTCAACGTTCAATCCAATATGCTCGGAAAAGTGGCCAGCGCCATAATCAGCGTCGGTATCATCGCTTGCTTTTTCCATAAACTCATCGTTACCTACCTTTGGGGCGTTTTCAGCCTCGACTGGATCATCGTTACCATCGGAGTCGTCCTGAACTGGTCTGCAGCTATCTGCTATCTTGCAGGCGCGGCGAAAGACTATAAAAAGGTAAAAGAGGAAAAAGAAAACGCGAAGGAAGACTCCGCTCCCGTTGAAAGCGAGACGAGCGAGGAAAACAAATAAGTATAAGGAAAATAATTTATTATTAATAATAAAAGGATATAAACGAAACACTATGATGGACAAAACATTTACACCGCAAGAATTCGAAAAAAGAATTTACCAAAAATGGTGCGAAAAGAAGTATTTCACGCCGACCCCCGATCCGAGCAAAAAGCCGTTTACGATCGTGATCCCTCCGCCGAACATTACCGGACAGCTCCATATGGGACACGCCCTGAACAACACGCTCCAGGATATCATCGTACGTTACAAGAGAATGGACGGTTTTTGTACGCTGTGGGTACCCGGTACCGACCATGCCAGTATCGCGACCGAACTGAAGGTCGTCGAGCAAATACAAGCCGAAGGTAAGACCAAAGAAGAGGTCGGACGCGAAGAGTTTTTGAAAAGAACTTTCGCCTGGAAAGAAAAGTACGGCAATAGGATCGTTGAACAGTTAAAACGTCTCGGTTCCAGTTGCGACTGGTCGAGAGAAGCGTTTACGATGGACGAAAAATGCAGCAAGGCCGTCCGCGAAGTCTTCGTCAATCTCTACGATAAAGGGCTTATTTATCGCGGCAAGCGCATGACTCATTGGTGCCCCGGATGCGGCACGGCGCTTTCCGACGCGGAGATCGAATACGAAGAGAAAAGCAGCTTTTTATGGCATATCCGCTATCCGTATACCGACGGAAGCGGCTATATGATCGTCGCGACTACCCGTCCCGAGACCATTTTGGGCGATACTGCCGTCGCCGTTAATCCCAACGACGAACGCTATAAGGACATCGTGGGTAAAACTATGAATCTGCCGCTTACCGACCGCGTTATTCCCGTGATCGCCGACGACTACGTCGAACTCGACTTCGGTACCGGCGCCGTTAAGATCACGCCCGCGCACGACCCCAACGACTTCGAGGTGGGTAAGCGTCATAATCTGGAAGTCATTTCCGTCATCGATGATAAGGGCAAGATGAACGAACTTGCCGGAAAGTACCAAGGCATGGATCGCGCCGAAGCGAGAAAGGTCATCGTAGAAGATCTGAAAGCGCTCGGACTTATCGAAAAGATCGAGCCGTATACGCATAACGTAGGCGTATGCTATCGCTGCCATAACGATATCGAACCAAAAGTAGGAGAACAATGGTACGTCAAGATGGAAGATCTGGCGCGTCCGGCCATCAAAGCCGTTCGCGAAGGAAAGACTTCTTTCGTTCCGCAACGCTTTGAAAAAATATATTTCAACTGGATGGAAAATATCAAAGACTGGTGTATCTCTCGTCAACTGTGGTGGGGCCACCGCATCCCGTGCTGGTATTGCGCCGACTGCGGAGAGATGATCGTATCCAAGACCGATCCCACCGTTTGCCCCAAGTGCGGCAGTAAGCATCTCGATCAGGAAAACGACGTGCTCGACACCTGGTTTTCTTCCGCGCTCTGGCCGTTCAGTACGCTCGGTTATCCGGATAAGACGGAAGACCTTAAGTATTTCTATCCGACCAGTTTACTTGTCACCGCGTACGATATCATCTTCTTCTGGGTGGCTCGTATGATCTTCTCGGGCATCGAACATATGGGAGAAGTGCCTTTCCCGGAAGTTCTTATTCACGGTATCGTCCGCGACGCGCAAGGACGTAAAATGAGTAAGAGCTTAGGTAACGGTATCGACCCGCTTCTTTTGATCGATAAGTACGGCGCGGACAGCCTGCGTTACTCTTTGTGCACCGGCGTCGCCCCCGGCGGCGATATCCGCTTCTCGGACGAAAAGATCGAGTCCGGTCGTAACTTCATGAACAAACTCTGGAACGCATCCCGTTACGTCGTGATGAACCTGGAAGGCAAGGAGACGGTCGATATAAGCGAAGTAGAACTCACTTCCGCCGACAAGTGGATGCTCACCAAGTTGCAACTGGTTACCGCCGAAGTCAGACGCAATCTCGAAAAGTACGAAATAGGTATGGCCATCGGTAAGTTGTACGACTTCGTTTGGAGCGATTTTTGCGACTGGTATATAGAACTTACCAAGCCGATGCTCTACAGCCAGGACGAAAAGGCGAAAACGGGCGCTTTGAGCGTGCTGAAATACGTTCTTTCGAACATCCTGAAACTGATGCACCCGTTCGTCCCGTTCATCACCGAAGAGATCTGGTCGCAACTTAATATCAGCGAAACCATTATGCTCGAAAAATATCCTGTTTTTGATGAAAAAATGTGTTTTAACGATTCCTACGACGAATTCGAAGGGGTGAAAGAGACCATTGTCAAGATCCGTAACATTCGCGCCGAAATGGGTGTTGCCGCGACTAAAAAGGTACACCTTTTCGTCAAGACGGCCTATCAAAAACTGTACGAAAGCGCCGTGCCTTATCTGGAAAGACTGGCCGGTATTTCGGCGCTCAAGTTTGTCGCCGACAAAGCGGAAGCGGGCAATAAGGTTTGCGGCGCCGTTACGTCCAACGCGGAGATCTTTATTCCGCTCGGAGAACTGGTCGACCTCGATAAAGAACAAGCTCGTCTCTCCAAGGAGATCGCAAAGGTGGAAGGAGAGATCAAGCGCAGCGAAGGCATGCTCGGTAACGCCGGCTTTATCGCCAAGGCGCCTGCCGCTCTCGTGGAAAAAGAAAAAGCCAAGTTGCAAGAAAACAAGAATTTGGTCGAAAAATTGAAAGCACAGTTGGAAGATTTGAAATAATGGACAGAATACTGACCGGCTCCATCTTCGGCGGCGACGCTCGTGTGGCCGTAATCACGTTGACGGACGCCGTAAACGAAGAAATAAAATTGCATGATCTGAGTCCGCTTTCGGCCGCCGCGCTCGGTCGTACCATGACCGCCGGCGCCTATATCGGGGCTAATTTAAAAAACAAGGAAGACGTGTTCAGTATTTCCGTAAAAGGAGACGGCTGTATCGGAGGGGTGGTCGTCGCCGGTAACGGCGACGGTACCCTTCGCGGGTACGTCGCCAACCCTTACGCCGAGTTGCCCTTAAAGGCCAACGGCCACCTGGACGTAGGCGGGGGGATCGGCTCAGGGACCTTGACAGTCTGTAAAGACCTCGGATTGAAAGAACCGTATAACGGAACGTGCGAGCTCGTGACGGGAGAGATAGCCGAAGACTTCGCCGAGTATCTTGCGAAAAGCGAAGGGATTAACAGCGCCGTTGCGCTGGGCGTACTCAACGACAAAAACGGTTGCCGCGCGGCGGGAGGCGTTATTGCCGAGGCCATGCCGGGTATCACCGAAGAAATGCTCGTTATCTTGGAGGACGTCATGAGTAACTTCGGAGCGGTCAGTACCGTTCTCAGCGAAAAGACGCCCGAAGAGATATTCGACTTTTATTTTTCGCACCTCGACGCGGAGATCTTTCCGGCGAGGGAACTCAAACTGAAATGTTCTTGCAGTACGGAAAAGATAACAGACGCGCTGAGGAGCATCGGTAAAAGAGAGTGCGAAAAAATAATAGAAGAAAACGGCTCGATCGAAGTATGTTGTCATTTTTGCGAGAAAAAATACGTTTTCACGAAAAATGACGTGGAGAAAATATGGGAAAAATAGAACTGAATCTGACTTTTCCGGCGCTCATCCAGTACGC
>CACXDF010000150.1 GCA_902766325.1 uncultured Eubacteriales bacterium
CGGAAAAGAAAGGCTTGACTTTGGCAAAAGCCTTCATGGTCATTTACGGCGGGCATCTCTCCGGCGCGCATTCCGACGTCATGGACGAAGAGATCAAACCTCTTATCGATATGCTTAAGAGCGGCCGATTCGTGAGCGGCGTGATCGGTCTTCTCGAAGACTCTCTTCTGCCTCAGCTGGAGATCTTGCTCGACGTGCCCATCCGCTTCGACGCCGCCACCCCCGCCTTAACGGGAGCCGGGTTTGATCTCGTACCTGCGCTTACGACCGTAACGCCGTCCGGATTTGTTGACATCGCAGTGGAAACGTTGGTCGAACGCAAGATCATCTTCGCTCATACAATAGACGGCTACAGCTCTTTGCGCTTGCTGCTTTCCGATTTGAACGAAGTCTTGACCGACGTTCTCGTAACGCCCAAAAATCAGATCAAAAACGAGAATATCGCCGACATCGCAGGTCTTTTACGCGGAGTTCTCAATTTTGCCATCGATGAAAAATATATCGACATGGCAAGAGAATACCTCGGCCGTGTGACGTCGGGCGAAACGATCCGTTCCGTCGTAGACGAAGAATTGGTCAATAAGTACGTAACGGATGCTTTCTGTAAGAACCTCGGTATTTACGGCGCGAACATTCTGATCGATATGGACGTCGACGAAACGGACGACGGCTCCGCGTGGATCGAAGGCGGCGATCGTTATACCCGCTTCCCCGTTCGCAATTATAAACACGTTTTGACCGTCAAAAACGAAGACGGTACGGTCGC
This sequence comes from uncultured Eubacteriales bacterium, assembly GCA_902766325.1. Classification (GTDB taxonomy): domain Bacteria; phylum Bacillota; class Clostridia; order Christensenellales; family DTU072; genus CAG-1782. Next base: position 767 of record CACXDF010000150.1, read on the forward strand.
CTTCGGCGGACATACCTATCAAAGCGGCACACGTCTCGCCGTGACCCCTTCCGCGGAAAACGGCCTGCTCCCCAACCTCATTTCCGTTTCTTTCGGAAACGACGTTTATACCGAAAAGAATCTGTGTTGGTTTACCGCAGAACAGGTCGATATCTTCAACAAAGTCGACGGCAAGTACGTTTATGCTTTGCCGGACAGCTATATCCGCTATTCGCTTTCTCCGGATATGACCGATGCCGTCACCGTAAAAGCGACCGGCGAAAACGTGGACAAAGTTTTGCCGACCATCGACCTCGGTATCCTCTTTATTAACATGAACCACGCTCACAAGATCTATAATCGCTATTCCGTCAATTTGACCGGGCTTGAAAAAGGCGCCACTTACTATTATCAGCTCGGCAAAGAAGGCGCCTGGACGAAAGTTTTCCGCTTCGCGACGGCAAACGACGGCGAATTCACGTTTATGGCTATCACCGATATTCAAGGCTCGGTGGAAGAAAACTACATCGAGTCGAATCGTTTTATGACCAAAGCAATGGAGTTCTTCGGCAACGCGCCCGCTTTTATCCTCAGCGGCGGAGACAACGTAGATAACGGTAAAAGCATTTACCAATACACCTGGCTTTTAAACGATCAACAGGAGATTTGGGCAAACAACACTCTTGTTTCGGCCGTTGGCAATCATGAAAAAGAAGATCATTCTCTCGACAGCATCATCGCCCTGCCCTCTTCGGCGACAATAACGGACGATACCGGCTATTATTACAGTTACGACTACAATAACGCGCACATCATCGTTCTGAATACCAACGATTTGAACGAAAACAACTATCTTTCCTACGCACAGCAACAATGGCTTACCGACGATCTGACCGCCGACAGTGAAAACGAAAAGACCAACTGGACCATCGTCCTTTTGCACAAAGGTCCCTACACCGCGGGCAGCCATGCTTTTGACAACGACGTCAAAACCCTCCGCAAACAACTCCCGGCCATCTTTTCCGAATACGGCGTCGATCTTGTATTGCAAGGACACGATCATACTTACTCCGTCAGTAACTTTATCGACGTCGGCGTTGAAGACGTAGAGATCGCGCCGTTCACAAACAAGACTTTCTATAAGCAAAGCGGCGTTCTGTACGTCAATCTCGGAACCATGGGCGATAAGTTCTACGACTACCTTTACAGCGATCAGGTCAGTCTCGCAGAGCGCGACGGCGTAAGCGCGGAATTATCCCCTTACTTCACCTCGGACAAGAAGCTGGAATTGACGGAAACTCCCGTCTTTGCCAAGATCACCGTAAATAACGATAATCTGATCGTCAAAACGTACACCTTTATCAACGGCGAGATCGTCCCCGTAGACGACTTTACGCTGTCTCATCTCGACGAGCCCAAAGGCCTTTCCGTCGGAGCCATCGTCGGCATCGTGATCGGTAGCGCGGCGGGCGCCGCGTTGATCGCCGTCGGCGTGATCTTTATCATCAAAAAAAAGAGAGGTAAAAAATAATGCTTGCTATCATTTTCACCAGTTATGTTCGTAAAGAAAACCAGGACGCCTTTTTGATCCCGGCCAAGCGCCATGCCGATCTGTCGAAAAAAGACGTCGGCTGCATACGCTTCGACGTGCTTTCTCCCGAGGGCGAAGAAGTCAAGTTTATCGAGATTTGGGAAAGTCAGGCCTGCCTGGACGCCCATGCCAAGCGCTCCGCCGCCGGTAAAGAAGCACCGGAAATGAACGCGCTTCGTTACGATAAAAAAATGGAAAAATACGAAATAATATAATCCGGACCCGAAAATCGTGCTATAATATAATCAGCAAAATAAGAAGGAGAACAAATTATGGCTAAACGTAAAAATCAGTCGTCTTCCGATGCCATCATTATGGCGATACTTTATATCGTCATCGGCATCTTGTTCATTGCATTCCGTTCGGCTCTGCTCAACTGGATGCTCACCGTCGCCGGTATCCTCGCCATCGCCTACGGCATTTATCTTATCATCAAAAAAAATCTTGTGCCCGGCATTATTTTCGTTGTAGTAGGCATACTGCTCATACTGGGCGGATGGCTGTTCTTAACGATCGCTTTGATCATATTCGGCGTTCTTTTGATCGTCTACGGCGCAAAAGACCTGATCGAACTGTTGCAGGCAAAAGGTAAGACGCCCGTCTTCCCCGTTATCGTCGCCTGCCTGACCATCATCGCGGGTATCCTGCTCGTGGTCAGTAAGTGGGCCTTCCTCGATTGGTTCTTTATCGTGATCGGCGCGCTCTTGATCGTCGACGGCATCCTTGCTTTGATCAAAAAATAAGCGGCGATTTCTTTCGTAAAAAAAAGCGACGCACGGTGACCGTGCGTCGTTCTTTTTATAACAAAATTTTTATTTCTCTTTTCTCAAAAGAAGGTAGAGCCACAGAGCGCCCGCCACGTCCAAACAAAAGATAAAATGGAATATCGCCGCAGGGATAAACGCAGGGCGTGCGGGAAACATTTGTTTTTTCAACCCGCGGATCAGATAGGCTATCGAATACAGACTCGTTGACAGCATAACGAAATAAGTCAGAATCACGCCCAACGCGATCACGATCGGCAAACCCATCATCAAAAACGGATTTAAAAAACCGGCGGCAAGTCCGACCCAGAAATAAAAATTGGCGACGTACCAAGGAATGGCCGCGATTTTGATCGCGAGCACGTTCTTCGTCGGGTTTTTGTGATCCTTGAACACAGACAGAAACGCGCAAAAAACGTTAATGATCACCAGAAGCGCGACGAGCGCCGAAAGAACGAAAAAGGCGATCTCGAGCGCCTTTGAGTTTTCTACTTCCACAACAGGTTTTACGAGCGTCCAAATAAGCGCGTGCAACGCGTACATACAGACGATCTGCAACCACAAAAATATTTTTCCCGCTTTCATAAAATACCTCCTTATCTATCGTACCACAATACGCTACCGACGTAAAGCATATCGGACGGGCATAAAAAAAGA
>CACXDF010000151.1 GCA_902766325.1 uncultured Eubacteriales bacterium
ACCCCGACGCAGGATATGATCCTCGGTAGCTACTATCTTACTTTGGAAAAGACTCCGAAGCCGACCGAGCCGGAAGAGATCGCTAAACTCCGTTGCTTTAAGGACGCCGACGAAGCCAAGATGGCTTATCAGGTCAAGACCCTTACTTTGCAAGACTGGATCAGAGTCCGCTTGGAAAAAACGGTGGACGGAAAGACCTATCGCGGCATCACGATCACCACGGTCGGCCGTATCATCTTCAACGAAGCCATTCCGCAGGATCTCGGATTCGTTCAAAGAAATCCCGACGACGTGCTTTCTATGATCGAACCGGAAATATCTTTCGTTATCAAGAAGAAACAGCTCGGTCAGATCGTTGAAAAGTGCTTCCGCGCCAAAGGTTCGACCGAAGTCGCGAAAGTGCTCGACAAGATCAAGGCTCTCGGTTATAAGTACTCCACTATCGGTTCCATTACCACCAGCGTCTTCGATATGAAGATCCCGGGCGATAAGAAAGAGATCCTCGACAAGGCCGAAGAAGAAGTATTGCAAGTCGAAAAAGACTTCCGTCGCGGTTTCATCACCGACGACGAAAGATATAACGAAGTCGTCGATATCTGGACCAAAACGACGGACGCCGTCGCAAAAGACCTTGAAAACAACTTCAAGAACTTCGATAAGATGAACCCCATCTGGATGATGGCGGACTCCGGCGCTCGTGGTAGCATGCAGCAGATCAAACAGCTGTCCGGTATGCGTGGTCTTATGAACGACCCGACCGGTAAAGTTATTGAGATCCCGGTTAAGTCCTCCTTCCGTGAAGGCTTGTCCGTTTTGGAATACTTCATTTCTTCCCACGGTTCTCGTAAGGGTGGCGCCGATACCGCACTGAAGACGGCCGACTCCGGTTATCTTACCCGTCGTCTCGTCGACGTCAGTCAGGACGTTATTATCAACGAAGAAGATTGCGGCGATATCAAGGGTACCGTAGTCAAAGATCTGTACGACACCAACGGTCGTTTGGTAGAAGAAATGACCGAACGTATTCTGGGCAGATTCACGTTGCCGAACAAGGGCATCGTCGATCCGACCACCGGAGAAGAACTCGTTCCCGCCGATACGATGATCACCGAAGATCACGTTGCCAAAGTCAAAGCGGCCGGCTTGAGCGAAGTCACGATCAGAACCAACCTTTCCTGTAAGAGCAAGCGCGGCGTCTGCTCCAAGTGCTACGGCGCCAACATGGCTAACGGAAATATGGTCAAACTCGGCGAGGCCGTCGGTATCATCGCGGCGCAGTCCATCGGCGAACCCGGTACTCAGCTTACCATGCGTACCTTCCATACCGGTGGCGTCGCGTCCAGCGCCGACATCACGCAAGGTCTTCCGCGTGTTACCGAGCTTGTCGAAGCCCGTCGCCCGAAAGGTGTTTGCCAGGTTGCGGACTTCAAAGGTCAGGTCACTGTTAAAGAAGACGTCAGCGAAGAATTCGGCGAAAAGAAGACGATGGTTACCATTCATCTGTCCGGCGTCGAAGAAAAGGACTACAAGATTCCGTTCGGAGCTAAGCTCCTCGTTAAGAACGGCGACAACGTAGAAGCGGGCGCTCCGTTCTACGTCGGTAGTATCGATCCGCAAGACATCCTGCGCACCCGCGGCGTAAGCGGCGTTCAAGAACTCCTCATCAGAGAAATTCAGAGCGCTTACCGCGTCAACGGCGTTCATATCAGCGACAAGCACATCGAGATCATCGTTCGTCAGATGCTCCGTAAGGTCCGTATCAGCAGCCCGAACGGCACCGACCTTCTTCTTAACGAGCTCGTCGATATCAACACGCTTGAAGAAGCCAACGAAAAGGCTCTTGAAAGCGGAGAGATGCCGGCGACCGCCGTCCGCGTGCTCCTCGGTATCAGTAAAGCGGCTCTCGCTACCGATTCCTTCTTGAGCGCGGCTTCCTTCCAGGAGACGGCAAGAGTCCTCACCGACGCGGCTATCAAGAGCAAGACCGATCACCTGATCGGCTTAAAAGAGAACGTCATCATCGGTAAACTGATACCTGCCGGTACCGGAATGAAGATGTACAGCAACGTTAAGCTCGAAAACGTCAGCGAAAACGCCCGTAAGATCGTCGAGAGCAAAGAGATCGAAGTCGATTACGATGCGGAAGACGTAGTACAAGGCGAAGAAAGCGAATCGGCGGACGTAACTGCTGAATAATTAAAATAGCAAATAAGGGTCCCCGAAAGCATAAGCCGAGGACCCTTTTTTGATAAATACAGAGGATATTATGAATAGATTTTTTACATCGGAAAGCGTAACGGAAGGACATCCGGATAAGGTTTGCGATCAGATCGCGGACGCGATTCTGGACGCTATCCTTGCGCAAGATCCCAACGCGCACGTTGCGTGCGAATGTTGCTGCACGAGAGACTTTTTGTTGATCATGGGCGAAGTGACCGCGAATGCCGAAGTTGACTTCGAAAAGATCGCGCGCGAAAAGATAAAGGAGATAGGCTATACGGAAAAGGGGATCGGTTTCGACTGCGAAACGGTCAAGATCGAAGTCCGCATGAACGTGCAGTCGGCCGATATCGCGCAAGGCGTCAACGGAAGCATGGAGTATTCGGACACCAACGAAGAATTCGATCGCGTAGGAGCCGGAGACCAAGGTCTTATGTTCGGTTATGCCGGCAACGAGACGGAAGAAAAGATGCCTCTTGCTATCACGCTCAGCCATAAGATCTGTAAAAAGTTGGCCGAGGTGAGGAAAAGCGGACTTTTGTCCTATCTTCGTCCGGACGGCAAAGCGCAAGTGACCGTGGAATACGACGACAATGGTAACGTCGTCCGCGTCGATACCGTCGTTTTGTCCACTCAGCATGATGAGAGCGTCACGATGGAAAAACTCCGAGAAGACGTTAAGAAGGTCGTTATCGACCCCGTTGTGGGCGGGTATATCGATAAGGATACGAAAATATTCATCAACCCGACGGGACGCTTCGTTATCGGCGGCCCTGCGGGTGACAGCGGTTTGACCGGCAGAAAGATCATCGTCGATACCTACGGCGGATTCGTCGCGCACGGCGGAGGCAGTTTCAGCGGGAAGGACCCCACCAAGGTAGACAGAAGCGCTACCTACTACGCGAGATACGTAGCGAAGAACCTTGTCGCATCCGGCATTTGCGATCGTTGTAAGATACAAGTCGCTTATGCCATCGGACGCGCCACGCCGGTCAGCATCGACGTAAGAACGGAAGGAACGGGCGTTGTTTCGGACGAGAAGATCACGGAGATCGTGCGTAAAGTCTTTGACTTCCGGCCGCTTGCCATCATCAGCGGGTTGAAACTCAATCGCCCGCAATACGCTCCCACCGCGGCGTACGGACACTTCGGTAATCCGGCCTATGCCTGGGAACAAACGGATAAAGCAGAGGAGATCAAGAAACTGTATCAATGACGTTTGACGGAAAGGTTGAAGAGATCGTATACGTTAACGAAGAAAGCGGATACACCGTTTTGAATTTCAGTGCCGACGACAATTATTTTACTGCCGTCGGCATTTTTCCTATTATTGCGGAAGGAGAAATGCTTCGTATCTACGGAGAATTCAAAACCAATTCCCGCTTCGGAGAGCAGTTTGTTGTTGATAGGGTAGAGTTTTATAAGCCGGATACCGTGGAGGGAATCTATAAGTTTCTTTCGGGCGGACTCTTTCGCGGCGTGGGCGAAAAAACGGCCATGCTCATCGTTAATTATTTCGGTTTGGATACCCTGAAAGTGCTTGACGAGAACCCGGAACGCCTTTGTGAGGTAAAAGGTATCGGGAATAAAAAGTGTATCGACATCATCCGCGGCTATAACGAAAGTCGTAAGATGAAGGAGAGTATTCTCTTTTTGCAAAAGTACGATATTACGATGGGACTTGCCGTTAAAATTTATAAAAAGTATGAAGACGTGACCATTCAAGTCGTCCGCGATAATCCATACAGAATGGTAGAAGATATCGACGGCGTGGGCTTTGTTACCGCGGATAAGATCGCATCTAAACTGGGCATCGACAAGCACAGTCCTTTCCGCGTTCGGGCCGGGATATTGCACGTTCTTGCCGAAGCCTCTCACAGCAGCGGACATACCTGTTTGCCGGTGGAAGAGTTGATCGCCGCCTCCGTCAAACTTCTTGGCGTGACCGAGGAGGAGTGTCGAGAAAACCTGCCGTTGATGAAATTAAAAATATTGACCGTTGACGGGGTGGAAGTCGCCGCCGACGGAAGGAATTATGAAACGGAAAACGCTATCGCGGCCAAACTTTTACGACTTATCGACAGTCGATCTGCCGAAGACGAAAACCTGGACAACGATCTTTTTATTTACGAAAAGGTCAATAAGATAACCCTCGACGAAAAACAAAAAGAGGCGATCAAGAGCGTTTTTTATAACGGCGTGACCGTCATTACCGGCGGCCCGGGCACAGGTAAGACCACCATAATAAAAGGGGTCGTAGCGTTGATGCGCCTGCGCCGCAAAAAGGTTACGCTTGCCGCGCCGACGGGGAGAGCGTGCAAGCGCATCACCGAAGCGACGGGAGAAGAAGC
>CACXDF010000152.1 GCA_902766325.1 uncultured Eubacteriales bacterium
AAAAGAACGGCTCTTTCTGTCCTTTACGAAAGCGCCAAAATACTATTCGTTCGCTCTTATTAATTGACTTTTTATATTTTATATATTATATAATATATCATCCATGGGTTTTTTTCAATCCCCTGAATAAAAAATATATCTTTCGCCCGATCGAGCGGACGAAAATTGTTTCACAAAAGGAGCGTTGTTATCATGAAAACGGATATCGAGATCGCACAAAGCGTAGAGATGGAGCCCGTTATTAAAATCGCCGAAAACCTCGGCATTAACGAAAAATACGTCGAAAGCTACGGAAAATATAAAGCCAAGATCGACCCCGCGTGCGTCGCCGGGATCGAAAAAGAAGGTAAATTGATCCTGGTTACCGCTATTACCCCCACTCCGGCGGGAGAAGGTAAAACGACGACGACGTGCGGTCTTGCGGACGGTCTGAAAAAAATCGGGAAAAAAGTCGTAGTTGCTTTGAGAGAGCCGTCGCTCGGGCCCGTTTTCGGTAAGAAAGGGGGCGCTGCCGGCGGCGGATACGCACAGGTCGTACCTATGGAAGACATCAATCTGCATTTTACAGGAGACATCCATGCCATCGGCGCGGCAAATAACCTGCTTGCCGCCATGCTCGACAATCACATCTATCAAGGTAACGCGCTCGGGATCGACCCCGAAAAGATCACCTGGAAGAGGTGCGTCGACATGAACGATCGTCAACTGCGCTTTATCCGAGACGGTTTGGGCGGAAGAACGGGCGGTGTCCCGCATGACGACGGATACGATATTACCGTTGCGTCCGAAGTTATGGCGGTATTATGCCTCGCAACTTCTTTGTCCGATCTGAAAGCGCGTCTCGCGCGCATCGTCGTAGGTTATACGTACGAAGGAAAACCGGTCACGGCGGGCGACCTGAAAGCGGCCGGCGCTATGACAGCTCTCTTGAAAGACGCTCTTAAACCGAACCTCGTACAAACGCTCGAACATACTCCCGCTTTTATTCACGGCGGACCTTTCGCCAATATCGCGCACGGTTGCAATTCCGTTTCCGCCACAAAACTCGCGCTGAAACTGGGCGACTACGTCGTGACGGAAGCCGGATTCGGCGCCGATCTCGGAGCGGAAAAGTTTTTGGATATCAAATGCCGCTATGCCGGTCTTACTCCGGCAGCCGTCGTACTCGTCGCTACGATCCGCGCGCTGAAAATGCACGGCGGACAGGACAAAAAAGACCTCGCCGTCGAAAATACGGCCGCGTTGGAAGCCGGCCTTCCGAACCTCTTGCGTCACCTGAAAAATCTGACCGAAGTATACGGACTCCCGGTGGCTGTCGCGCTCAATCGCTTTCCTACCGACACCGAAAACGAGATCGACCTCGTCATGAATAAATGTAAAGAACTCGGCGTCAACGTCGTTCTGTCCGAAGTGTGGGCAAAGGGCGGCGAAGGCGGCGTTGCTCTCGCCGAAGAAGTCGTACGCCTTTGCGAGAAAGAAAACAACTTCCGTTTCTGCTATGAACTCGATGAATCCATCGAAGAAAAACTGAATAAGATCGTCACCCGTATCTATGGCGGCAACGGCGTTATCTTTACCGAAGAAGCGCAAAAAGAGGTATCCAAATTAACAGAATTGGGATTCGATAAGTTACCTATTTGCGTTGCAAAGACGCAGTACAGTTTTTCGGACGATCAACAAAAAACGGGAGCGCCGACAGACTTTTTTGTTACCGTGCGTAAGATAAAAGTAAGCGCGGGCGCCGGATTCCTCGTTGCCCTCACCGGCGACATCATGACCATGCCGGGACTTCCTAAAGTACCGGCCGCCGAAAACATTGACGTGGACGAAAACGGCAAGATCACCGGGCTGTTTTAAATTGTATTTAAAGACGACTCTTGACAGGTTCTTACAATAGAACTAAAATATCTATAAATAGAAGGAGGTAAGTCATGAAAAAAGTATTGATCGCGGTTCTTGCCGTTCTGCTTTGCTTCGGCGCGGTGCTCGGCTTTGCCTCTTGCAAAGAAGAGGAAACCACCAAAGTAAAAGTAGATATCAATCTTGCCGCAATGACTGCGAATATGGCGTATTCTACGTTAAGCAATATTGAAAAAAATCCTTCCGAATACGAAGGAAAAACAGTCAAAGTGAAAGGCGTTTTTTCTCAAAAAACCTTTTCGGGCGGAAGTAAGGTACAGCATTGTTTCATCTACGTATACGATTCCAGCATCTGTTGTTACGCGCGTACCACGTTTGTTTGGGACGGAGATCTGCCGGAAAGCGGCTCGGACGCAACGGTGATTGGTACCGTCTGCGCCAAGAAGGAAAACGGTAACGAGTATCCGGAAATTCAAGCGGTATCCGTTAAATTTTAGTTTAAAGTATTTATCGTCAAATCGGTTATATCGGACAGTTTTTTACTGTCCTCTTTTTTTATGATTTCGTATTTATTTTGTCCTTGAATAACAATTTGATTCGTGACGTTTTTTATCATAAATTTCGGAAAAGAATTTTCATTACATGTCTTTCTTTTTATTTTATTGATAAAATTCGAAAACGGATCGAAACGCACGAAAGGCGCCGAAATAAACTTACAGTCCTCAAAAGAAACGTTATTACTCAAGCTGCCCCAAAGAATAAGCGGGTGTGGTATATCCCCGCGAGAACCTTTCCAATGATACGGAAGATCGATCGTATGGAAAAAGGTGCAATCCTCGAATCTAATGTTTTCCAACCGACCGACGCCGTTTGGATGGTCTTTTTCTTTGAAGAGTTCCGCTCGGCATCCTCGCGCCGCGTTGCATTCCACGGCACATTTTCTGAAACCGATATTCAGGTTCCTGAACGTTAAATTACGGATAACCGAAACAAAACTAAGCAGGCGAATACCGTCATGGCAACTTTCGGCGGATATATTCTCGAAAAGTACGTTTTCTATCGGACCGCAGACGGTATCAAACTCTTCGATCCGTCCCGGATAATCATCGGCATTGATTGCCAGAAGGTCGTCGTTCGTCTGTCCGTACGTGGCTGCGGTTATGTTCCTGACGACGCCGTTACGTACTTCTCCGGCAAAGTGGATTCCGTCCTGATTGGGCATTTCTTTATTACTTTTTAATGTAATATCCTCGATCAAGAAACCGTCTATTTGACAAAATCTCGTATAATACGCTACCGGATTTTGCAACGTTAAATCTTTTAAAGTTAAATTTTTTACGTTTCTGAAATTAATTAAAACGCCGGAATATCCGTCTTTTTGAAAAATATTTTTCGGACGCTTATGGTTTTTATATCCGTTATTTCCGTCGAAAGTTGCGCCTATGATCGTTATGTTTTTATCGCCGGTTTCCGTGTTTTTATTGGTCAGTAAAAAGTCTCCTCTTTTCCTTTTCGTCGCCGCTTTCAGCTTCAGGACAGCCCCTTTCTCAAATACCAGTTTTCTGTCCGACGGCACTTTGAGCGTATCGGAAACGATATACGTTCCTTGCGGAAAAAACAATTCTTTTTCTTTTTCTATCGCCGTTTGCAGGATCGACAGTTCGTCTTTTTTTCCGTTTCCCGCAGCGCCGTAATCTCTGACCGATTTCATAAACAATATCTTACATTGTTTTTATTTCTATGTCAATATCGGCTTTTTCTTATTGATTTTTTATCACTCTTATTACTATAGCCGTCATATCGTCGATTTTACCCGGTTTTTGCGCCGCCGCGCGGACGATCTCGTCTGCGATCACTTGCGGATTGATCGATCGTATCGAGCCGAACAGTTCCGTCATGTCGGCATAACTCAGCCTGTCCGCGATCCCGTCGCTGATAAGGACAACGATATCGCCCCCTTTCAGTCTTTTATGGTC
>CACXDF010000153.1 GCA_902766325.1 uncultured Eubacteriales bacterium
AGAAGGCAATATTTTCCGCAATAATATTTCCGCTTTCAACGCCGAAGGACAGGTCAGCGCGGGCAGCAGGGGAGAAGAGACGCACGCTACCGCTTTTTACTACGATAATATCTATTTGAGTAAGGGCGATCAACCTATCTATATCCATATGGCGCATACGTCGCACTTTTACGACAACGGGAACCTGATGTGGAACACGTCCGGTAAAAAGAGAATAACGTTTTCTATCGGTAACGGGGAAGAAACGATGTCTCTCGCTTCGGCCAAAAGGCGGGGATTTATTCATAACGAAACGATCGCCGATCCGCTCTTTGTCGATGCAGAGCATTACGACTTTGCGCTGAAAAAGGATTCTCCTGCGTTCGGACTGAACTTCAAAGCGTGGGATTATTCGCGAGCGGGCACGATCAAGGGTTCTATCGTCGGCTTTTCTCTCGAGGGCGGTCAAACTGCGTATAATTCCAACGTTAAAGAACCCGTTTCGCCGAAGACGCACGTTTCCGTTTTCCGCATTCTCCGCATCATCGTTCTCGTTCTTGCATCCGTCGCGATCGCTTTTTGGGTCGTCGTACTCATAGTGAAAAAGGACGGCAGAAAGACGAGCGTGATCGGCTTGATCCTGACGGTCGTCGCCTTCCTTCTCGGCATAGGTTGTTACGTTGTTTACGTCAATTGGAACGCCGCTCTTTACGTCGTGCTCAGCATCCTCGTTTGCGCTTGTGTGTCTGCATTGCCCGCGTTCTTTGCGTATAAGAAAAAGGGGAGTGTTAAAAAAGCCGCCGTTTGGGGCGCAATATGGACGGCGATACACTACGCGGTGTTCTTCTTTCTTGCTTTCCTGTTCAATAACATCCTCAATATCGGCACGCCGTCGTCTATCTGTATCGCGTTCCTTTCTCTGATAACGTCGGTCATCGTCCATTCGGCGTTGTTCGTGTTCCGAAAAGAAAAAACGCCCGATAAAGAAAGCGCCGGATCGCCCGAAGGAGAAAAGAAAGAAACCGATGCGGCGTAACAGGTGAGTATTTTATATTTAAAAGCGTAAAAGGCAAAAGAAAAAGCGGAAGAAGTAATCTCCCGCTTTTTGCTTCTTTTAAAGAAATTTACTTTCTGAACTTATTCAGCGTCTCGAAAGCGACGGGGCCTTGAGAGCCGAGGTCTTTCAGATTGGCTTCGACGCTGATCTTTCCTTCATAGCCGATCGAGTTGACAATGGCAAAGAGGTCGGAAAGATAGCTTTCATCTCCCTTACCCGGTTGTCCGGGCATAGCGCGGTTCTTTTCCGATACGTGGATATGCTTGATAAAGTCTTTATCCTTTCCGATGACGGAAAGGTCTTCGTTGACCAATCCCATATGGAAGATATCGGCGAGCGCGAATACGGCGGGGTGATTGAGCTCGCGAACGAATTCGGAAGTCTCTTCGACGGTGTTAAAGACGTTCGTTTCTTTACGGTTGAGCGGTTCGATGGTGACGGTAACGCCGTTTTCGTAAGCGAAGTCGCCGATGGTCTTAAGGTAGTCCGTCAGCATTTGCATACGCTTTTTACGCAAGAATTCAAAACTGATCTTACGCGCTTTTCCGCTGCCGAATACGGCCGTCTCGACCCCGATCGTCTTCAGACGCTTGAAGGCCTTTTTGGCATATTCCACCAATTCGTCGTAGTGAGAATACAACTTTTTCGGTAAGAAGTTACAGGTGGCGCGCAGAGTCAATTCGTCGGCGGCTCTGCTCACTTCGTTGTCGGACATAGCCATGACGTTGCCGAGCGGAGTTTCTACGTAATCGAAGCCGCATCCGATCAAAAAGTCGTTGGCTTTTTTCAGATCTTCGTACTTGTTGCTTCGATACATTTTTCCACCCCAGAATACTGTTCCGGGGATATTGCTTCCTAATCTGTACATGATCGCTCCTTATGAATTAATAGGTGCCGCGGGTATCCAGAACGACGTCTTTGGTTTCCTTAACTCTGCCGGTAGCGCGACGCTTATCGAGTTCGGCAAGATAGAGATCGTCGTCGATCGGTACCGAAACGGGTTTGTCGAGCCAGGTGGAGAGCAGCATGGCGTCCATGACTTCGACGCCGTTGATGCCTTCTTCGCCGCGTACCTTCAGCGGTTCGAGACCGCAGATGGCGTTGCAGTAGTTATTGATGATCTCAAGGTGTTGCAAAGAGGGCTTAAAGCGTTTGACCGTCTTCTTGGAAGAGAT
>CACXDF010000154.1 GCA_902766325.1 uncultured Eubacteriales bacterium
ACCGTTTTGTAAATATAAACAAAGATACTTCGTCATGTCTCGCAGGTCGGAATGGATAGCCCCTGCGGGCAGATACCCGTCGTCGTTCTTCCACCCCCAATAGCCGGAAAGGGTGCCGCCTTGCTTATTGACCGCGGTATTCTTCAGGGAGAGCTCTTTGATAAAATCGTTCATCAGATCATAAAAGGGCTTACCGTAGATGGTTTCCAGCACCAATCCGACGACGGCGATCCCGAAATTGGAATAGACGAAGGGATAGGACCGATCGGAAAGATCGGTCTTTGCGACTCTCGCAAGGATCTTGTCTTTCCCGATCCCGTAAAAGTCGTTTTTCTCGGGTGATAGTCTGTTTGCGATCATCTGCGGTTCGAAGTAGAACGCCTTGTACCCGGACGTATGCGTCAAAAGCTGTTCGACGGTAGGATAATACTTGTTTTTGTCGAGCGGCAGATAGTCGGAGATACTGCTGTTTAAATCGAGTTTTCCTTCTTGTATTGCTTTCGAGCAAAGAAGTCCGACGAAAGTCTTACTGATCGAGCCGATCTCGTAATCGAAAAGAGGACCGTCCGACGGCGGTAGAACGGGATATGTCGAAGACGCGGTTTTTCGGATATCTTTCGACCGTACGTAATAAGATATTTTTCCGTCTTCGATCACGGCTACGCTGATTTTTGCGCCGCCTTTGATGTCGTATTCGACCATATCTTCCCAGGTCATGGACGATAACTTTTTCGTCCGGACGTTCGCAGTGATCAGCGCGCCGCCGAATGCGATTATAAAGAGGAATACGAAAGATAAAATAATGGCGACGAGGATCATAATACTCCTTTTCACAAACTGCTTTTCTTCGCGGTCGGTGTTTTTTACCGAAATAAAAATATGCGTCGCGCCGAAGAAGACGGAAGAAACAACGAGCGGGATACTCCCGATCATTACTCCGGAAAACAAAAAAACGAGGGTGGGAATAACGGATAAAAGAAGGGTCCTGACGATGCCGTTCTTTTTCCGAAGCACGATCCAAAAGATATCGTAAGCGGCAAGAAGGCAGGAGTTGACGACGAGATAAACGATTTCCGCAAATTGAAAATAAAACCCGATCCACGTGTATGGAATATTGAAGATCATCAACGCAATGCAAAGAAAGCGCGAGACCGTTTCGATCGTTTCCGCCGCTTTATTGCGGTAAGAAGGGGTCGCGTTTTTGTTCTTTATCGCGTAGACCACGTTCGGGATCAACAACGCAATAATAAAAATAAGCCCGTAATAATTGAACCAATCCAACATCTCGGATCGATTATAGCACGAACGTTTTTTTAAATCAATAGCAAAAATGTTTTCGCATCGATAAATCGGAAAAACAGCGTTCTTAAAAAATAGATTGACAAAATAAAAGAGGAATGTTATAGTAAAAAAGCATAAATAATTTATTATTTAAGCGCACGAAAGCAGAATGTTGGTTAAGGAATACGAGAACATGACGGAGTTGTTTTCGACGAACGCACGTTTTTTCGAGTGGGATTCGATCGGAAAAAAATTTATCGAAAGTATTATCGCGTGGAGTAAAGACAAGAAGAGAAAACTGTTCAATTATTGTTTCGGTTTTTTCGCGCTTTGGCTTCCTTTGCTTGTGTTCGCTTTTTCCGGCGCACGTTTTTCCGCCGGTTTTAATCTCGCTTCCACCGTCGATTTTTACGTTTTTTATCAATACGTGATCGGATATATGCTGAACGGTCTGAAATTTACGTTCGACCTGTTTCAGACGATCTTTACAGACGTTTTCCTGCTGTTTACATCTCTCGTCGCTATCTTTTTTATCGCGTATACCGCCGTCCGTAAGCGTAAGAAAGAGAAAAAAGAGTCCGATCCGTTCAACGTTCAAAAATACATTCGCGAAAGAAAAATTTCGCGGTATTGTTCTCATAGATATTTCATTACCTTTTCCAGGTTTTTGAGTTAATTTACGCATTTTTAAGTCAGGTTTCATCGAACAAAAAGACGCTCTTTGCGTCTGTCGTTTTGCTTTGGTGAAAAAACGTCGCATGATCTATGCGGTTTTCCCGCCGCGCTTTCTTTATCAATAATACGCAAGGCGCGCGGGTCGTTCGGAACTTTGTTCACGGAGAAGTATTCTGTATGCCATATTATCTTATTTCGGCGCTTGTTGCGGTTTTTGTTGCGGGTCTCTATTTCCTGAGCGATCATTTGATCGGGAAATACGTTAAGAACGCAAAAAAAGTCAAGCGGATCGTCTTGCAGTCTTTTTGTCTGCTGTTTACCGTCGCATTTTTGTTTCGGTATCTCAGCGCCTATACGGTGCTGAAATATACGGTCGGACTCAATATCCGTTCTCCGTTCGGTATCCACGGACAGATGCAGACGGCCTTTTGTACGATCATGGCATGGTTTACTTTTGCCGCCGTCGTTTTGTTGGAAACGTACGCGTTCTTTAAAGACAGGATCGCTATTTTAAAGCATCTCGTCAAGTTTTTCGCCGCCATCGTCTACCTTATTGATTTTGCCACGATCGAAATGCAGATCACGGGCTTGTTCGGCAAGGCGGCTGTTCAGACGATATCTCTTTCCGGCGTATCGTACGCGGTGGAAGTCGGTATCGCGCTTGCGTTGTGCGCCGCCGTTTGGAGTAAAGAATACAGGACTTTCTTTTCTTGGAGAGGCGCGGGCTGTTTCTTCGCCTGCGTCGCCGGTATGCTCTTTGCCGCCATTCCGGCCTATCTTTTTCAAGTCCTCGTCGGTTACGGACCGCTCAATATCGACGAAAGAAAATTCGTCTTCGCGCATCGACTGGTATTGTACGGTTCGATCATTTTGCCCATCCTCGTCGCTTTGATTTTGTATCGGCAGGATTATCAGCACAGAAGATACGCTTTGCTCTATATCAGTCTGGCGACGCTTATTTCTTACTGCGTCCGCTATATGTATACGGACATACCGAAATTGACCACGTGGCCGTTCCATCTGTGTAACCTTGCTATGTTTATCATTCCGGCCTGTTTGATCTTCAAATTGAATCACATATACTATTTTACATTCTTTATCAACGTGCTCGGCGCGCTCCTTGCCATGTTGATGCCGAACCAGGGCGACGGCGCTTACGTGTTCGCGCAGAATAACGTATCCTTCTGGATCAACCATTATTGCGCCTTTTTCATGCCTCTTCTTTTGATGGTGCTCAAGATCTACGAGCGTCCGAAGATGAAAATGATGAAGTATTCCGCCATCGGTTTCGCCGGGTACTTCGCCATCGTGCTATTCGTCAACGCCTATTTTACGTCGGTCGGGCACGAAACGGACTTCTTCTTTATCAACAGCGACTTTATTGCCGACAAACTGGGCAAATGGGCGGAGGACCTGCGTCTGATCACCTTCGAAATCCCCACGCCCTGGGGAACGCCGATGGTGCTGTATCCGGTATACCAGGCCATTTTCTTCGCCGTCTATATCGCGATGAGCTTCGGCATGTGGTACGTCTACGAACTGGGCTTCCGTATTCAGGACAGTCTGGAAGATCTATATAACAAAAACAGAAAATTCAAATCCGATATGCAGATATTGGAAGAAAGCTTAAAAGGAAGAAACAGGAGTGAGCCTATGAACCCGCAAG
>CACXDF010000155.1 GCA_902766325.1 uncultured Eubacteriales bacterium
CCGCAAATGCCGCCGACGCATTTACCTTCTCCGTTGCAACCGGCATCCTTTGCGTAAACGGTACCGGCGACAACGCATTTTTCGATCGTTCCCGCATTCTGCCCGGCGATACCGCCGACGTCGGACGCCGCCAAAGCGGTTATTTCGTAATCTTCGTCCAATTCCAGATCGCGTACCGCGCCGCCGACCGCTATCGACGAAAAAAGTCCGACTCTCTCGGCGCCGCCGTTCTTGATCGTAAGGTTCATTAATTTGTGCGTCTTTCCGTCGAACGTTCCACGATAACCATCAGGACAGATCGGCGAAAACGCGCTTACCGAAGAAGAAACCATATCAATGTCGTTTTTCAGTATTGCGGACGCGTTCGGACGGGTCGCCGTATAGTCGGAAAACCAATAAACGTCGCTCGGCGTCGAAAGAACGTATACTCCGTTGACGAACTCGGGGCTGTTTGAGGAACCGACGGTATAATCGCCGACAATCTTCGGAAAGGGAGAAACCAAGCTGTTCCCTTGCAGATCGGCGACAGTTCCGTCGATCCTGTTGATCCGAAGTCCCGTCCCGGCGTTTGCCGCGATCGTCCCGCTGAAAGTGATCGCATTGGCATACGACGACGTGTTTTCCGCGGTCAGGTAGCCCCAGGTCGTGTCGATACCGCAATTTTGGTGCGTTACGATCTCGCTGAACGCAAGCGTAACGGAGACCTGATTGTATTTGGCGTTCGGCCCCCGAGACACACTCGCGCCGACAAACTCGGGCGCTTTAAGATCGACGAGAGCAAGACGGGCGAACATATTTTTGAATTGCCAATCGTCGTCGTCCTTGCCGCGCGCGTTGAAACGAACGCTGATGGTTCCCGTCGTCGCAGAAAGCACGAGCGCGCCTGTGTTTTGCGCGCGTAAGTCGTTGCTTCTGAACTTCTGTTCGCTGAGCCTGTTGGCGCCGTAAAGTTCCCAAAAATCCACGCCGTTATTTTGATATTCATCGCTGACGACGTAATCGTATCTGTGCGGGAAAAACATACTGTATTCCGTCGAGTCGCCTCCGCCCGTTCCGGCCAGTTCGAAACACGCTTTATATAAAGACGCGCTCACGGCGCTGATCGAGCCGTCTCCGTCTTTGCCGTCGCAGGTCGTCTCGTTATCGGCAAGGATCTGAATGTACTGATATCCGTTGTCGATCTCCTGCGCGGTAAAACCGATCGCCGCGTACATCTTGTCTCCGATCGCATCAAGATAGTCGCGCGGCGCGCAATAATCACGATTAAAGAGCGCGTCGGTCGACACCGTCCAAACCCCTTGCGTATAGCCGTTTTCTTTTTTGTCGTCAATTACGGTATAGCTCGAAGTGCCGGGAAAGGAAACGTCCAGATATTGGTCGTTTGGGCATAGTAAAATCGGATAATGGGTGTCGAAACTATTATAATACAGACACAACATATCTTCGCCGTTATGTTCCATGATCCATTTGTTATCGAAGGTATAACGGTAGTTATAGGTGATCTGTCGCTTGGTTGAAGCAAGTAAAAAACCCTGTTCGTCGAGCACCTCGACACGGTACTCTCTCGTCTTGTTACTTTGGTAACGATAGACGACATCCCTGATCTCGTCCGAAGTAAATTCCGTCACCGAAAACGACTTCGACTGCTCGCCCTCGTTAAAAATAAGCGTTCCGTATTGGGGGTAAAAATGCACCCCGCCGATCGCCGTCATATCGACCGTCCGCACGATCACGATCTGTCGCGGCAACGTGTTTTGCCCCGACGACGGCTTTATCGAGCGGCTTACCGTAAAGGTGTTGCCGCTTGCCGTCACGGTAAACCGCACGAACGAATAGTCGGCGGAGTCTGCCGCACTTGCTTCCGATGCGCCTGCGCGAAAGCCGAACAAAAACGCCGCGATAATCATTACGATAAACAATATCGGAATGACCCTTTTTGTTGTCTGCATCTTCATATTTATCCTTGGTTGCTAAAAAGTTTTTTGCGGGTAATAAATGTATGTGATCCGGGCGTCATCCGGCGCGCTCGCGCATATCGAAAAACGTCCTCGAAATCGTTGTATCTATCGTGATAGATTATATATCATAATAGACCGCCTGTCAATATCAAGGTCAGTTTTTTTGCCGTTTGCGAGATACGCACATTGATGATCTTACTTAAATACCGTTTCCTTATTTAATAATTTATAACGAGCCGACGTTTGGGTTTTGTTTTTTTTCGGAACGTATAATCGGATCAAAAAAATATGAAAAATTATTCATGTTTTGTTGACAGGAGAGATTTGTTGGCGTATAATGGTGGCAGGATCAAAGAAAACAAGCGAAAACGCTGTTTTTTTTGAAAGACAGTTAGCATTGGCTAACCGACAGGCCGACAGAATAAAAAGGAGGGAATATGAGTAACGTAGGTTTAACGATATTGGGTATCGGGATCATCTTTGTCGCGACGACGGCGGGCGCGGCGCTCGTGTTCTTCTTTAAAAAAGAAATATCCGAGAAGTTGAACACGGTATTTTTGGGCTTTGCGGCGGGCATCATGATCGCGGCTTCCGTTTGGTCTCTTCTTATTCCCTCGATAGAAGGCGCTTCTTCGTGGGGTAAGCGGAGCTTTTTACCGGCAGTCATAGGCTTTATGCTCGGAGGACTTTTTCTTGTCGTCCTCGATAAAGTCATTCCGCATTTTCACTCCGGAACGGGACAAGAAGAAGGTCCGCATACGTCCTTGCAAAAGCCGGTCAAGATGTTCTTTGCCGTAACTATACATAATATCCCGGAAGGTCTGGCGGTCGGGTTCGCGTTCGGCGGAGCGGCGGTCGTCGGCACGAAAGAAGCGTTTTTATCCGCTTTGGGCCTTGCTATCGGGATCGCTATCCAAAACTTTCCCGAAGGCGCGGCGGTATCTCTTCCGCTCAAAAAAGCGACGGGGAGCACCGGGAAGTCGTTTTTGTTCGGCATGGGCAGCGGAGCGGTAGAACCCGTGGCGGCGCTTTTCGGATACTTTTTGGCGGCCGGTTTAACGAAGGCGCAACCGTGGCTGCTTGCGTTTGCGGCGGGCGCAATGATCTTCGTTGTTGCTGAGGATCTTATTCCCGACGCGAAGCTGAGCGAACATTCCCATTTGGGAACGTGGGGCGTAATGGTCGGTTTTGCCGTAATGATGGCGCTTGACGTAGCGCTGGGTTAAAAATATAGGAGGTATTGATTATGAAACTGATCTTGTTGCGACACGGAGAAAGTACTTGGAACAAAGAAAACCGTTTTACGGGGTGGACGGACGTAGAATTGTCCGACGCAGGCGTCGCCGAAGCCAAAGAGGCGGGGAAGGTGTTATCGGAAGCGGATTTCGACTTCGACGTTTGCTTCACGTCTTACTTGAAAAGAGCGGTGCATACCCTCAATTACGTTTTGGCGGAAACGAATAACGACCACTTGCCCGTTATTAAAACCTGGAAACTCAACGAAAGGCACTACGGCGCCTTGCAGGGATTGAACAAATCGGATACGGCGAAAAAATACGGAGAGGAGCAAGTGAAGATATGGCGACGCTCTTTCGACGTGCGCCCGCCGGCACTGGATAATAACGACGAGCGCAATCCGGCGTTTTGCAAAACGTACAAAGAAGTGGATAAAAGCCAATTACCCCTTGCCGAAAGTCTGAAAGATACGATCGCGCGCGTGCTCCCCTATTATGAATCGGAAGTAAAACCGTATCTTGCCGCCGGAAAAAACGTTCTTATCGTTGCGCACGGGAACTCGCTTCGCGCGCTCATCATGAAATTGGAGAATATGTCCGAAAAGGATATCCTTGAATTCAATCTCCCTACGGCGGTACCGCTCGTATACGAGATCGGTGAAGATCTGTCCGTAAAAAACAAAAAGTTTTTGGGAGACGAAAAAGTCGTCGCGGAAAAGATGAATAAGGTCGCAAATCAGGGCAAAGCCAAATAAAAAGGTGCGAATATGACGAAAGAAATAAACATACCGAAGCAAGCGCGATCAATGGATAAAAAGAAACGCATCGTCGAAGCGGGTTACGCCCTTTTTGCCGATAACGGATATTATAACGTTTCCACGGCGGAGATCGCTAAGGCGGCGGAAGTGTCGACGGGGAGCGTATACAGATATTTTCAGGACAAAAAGGATATCTTGGCGGAAGTTCTGAACGAATACTTTGACAGAACGTACGGCTTTGTTTTTACGTTGATCGACAAAATAAAAAAGCCTATTGACTTCGAGACGCTTTTAAGGCGTATGATCGACGCCGTAATAAAAGTGCATCAGAAAAACAAAGCCATCCATTCCGTATTGCACGGAATGGCGCACACGGACGAAGAGATCGAAAGAA
>CACXDF010000156.1 GCA_902766325.1 uncultured Eubacteriales bacterium
AATGACATCTTGCTGCACCATCGGTCTGCTTCCTCCTTTTCGGCTTTTGTTTTCGGGTTTATTTTGTCTTTTACTAAACTATTCAGCCGATCAAGCTGCTTTTTTCTGTATGAAAGGAATTTGAAAAAATCTTCCGTTTCCGGTTTGTTCTTTCCAAAGAACATTTCTTCGTCCGTATAGTTTGAGTCGCCCTTGACGGCGACGATGATCGGATAGTATTTTTTATCGAAAATAATATAATCTTTTTCGATAAAATAATCATTATCTTTTAGATAAGAACGTAATATTTGCGGATCCTGATGGGGCGAAAGAACATATTTATCGGCAAAATCGCCTTGCGATAATATGTGCACCGTTTCCGTTGCACCCATTCCCGCGATCACGGCGACGGAAACCTTTTGCGGTAAGTCCGTCGCGCCGTCCGAATAAAGTAAAGTCAGCCGGGAAGCAACCTTTTCTTCCCGGCTTAACCGTTCGGCCTTTTCCAGGCTTAATTTACTGATATCGACGGCATAGCCGAACTTTACTTTTTCGGTAAGTAGCGCGGAGACGATCAACTTTCCGTGGTCGCAACCTATATCCGCGCAGGTTTCACCGCTCAGTTCGGACAAAATGGCCTCTAAGCGTCGGCTTAATTTGAGCATTATTTATCCAAGAAGTCCTGGAACTTTTTGATTTTGTTCGGGTGACGGAGCTTACGGAGCGCCTTAGCCTCGATCTGACGGATACGTTCACGAGTGACGTTGAAGACTTTGCCGACTTCTTCGAGCGTTCTCGGACGGTTATCGCGCAGACCGTAACGCAGGATCAAAACGGCCGACTCGCGGGGCGCGAGCGTATTCAGTATCTCTTCGATCTGCTCTTTCAGCATTTTGCTTTCGGCGATATCCAATTGATTTGCCGTTGTTTTATCTTCGATAAAGTCGCCCAAGTGGCTGTCTTCCTCTTCGCCGATCGGCGTTTCGAGAGAAACGGGGTCGAGAGCGATCTTTTGGATCTCGGCTACTTTCGATTCGGGAATACCCATCGCTTCCGCGATCTCCGCCTGTGTGGGTTCACGACCCAACTTTTGCAGGAGCATACGGCTTATTTTGGTCATACGGTTGATCGTTTCTACCATATGAACGGGGATACGAATGGTCCTTGCCTGGTCGGCGAGCGATCTTGTTATAGCCTGTCTGATCCACCATGTCGCATAGGTCGAGAACTTATAACCGCGCGTATAATCGAATTTTTCGACTGCTTTCATCAATCCGAGGTTACCTTCCTGGATCAGATCCAAGAATTGCATTCCTCTACCGACGTAACGCTTCGCGATATTGACGACGAGACGCAGGTTAGCGTTGATGAGCTCTTTTTTGGCTTCTTCGTCTCCTTCCGCCATTCGTTTTGCTATCTCGATCTCTTCTTGAGGAGATAAAAGCGGAACGCGACCGATATCTTTTAAGTACATTTTGACCGAGTCGTCGATGCTGACTTCGTTCATGATCTTTTGGATCATTTGCTCGCTCAATTTTTCCTGATCGGCGACGCTCGTAACTTTTATACCGTTGTCTTCCAACGTTTTATAAACGTCCTCCATCTCGCTTGCATCCAGTTCGATCCTGTCCATGCGGTTGAGGAGTTCGTCTTCCGGAATGGCTTTTTTCTCCTTATACAGTTCGATTATTTTATCCAGTTCCTGTTTCTTTCGTTTTTCTTTTTCCGCCATTTTCTATCTCCTGTTTTATATGGTAAGTTTGGTTAATTCGGCAATTCTGTGTTTTATTTCCGATTTTTGATTTTCATCCGCATTGTTTAATTCGACAAGTAGTCGCTTCATTTCCTTAACTTTGAACTCTTTTTTTAATTTTGTCAGACTTTGACGATAATATTCTTCCTTATTTTCCTCTTTGATATCCTCGATCGCGTCGATGATCTTACCGGCTTCTTCTTCGTCGATCAGCTCGAAAAGTTTGTCCGCGCGGGGATATATACCGTTTTTACCGCATTCGATGATATAGCCGATGACTTTTTTGTGAGCCTCTTCGGAAAAGTAGTCCGCGTTGACGTCCACGACTCGCACGAACGGTTTGCCGAAATACATACAGGACAAAACGAAACGTGACGCTAAAAAGAGCGCGTTCTGTTCTTTGTCGTCTTTTTTTACGGGTTGCGCGGGTTGTTCCGGTTCTTGCTCGGGAACTTCCTGTCCGTTGAGCGCCTCGATGGTCAGGCCGCTTTTTTTTGCGACTTCTTCGAGATATATTCCTTTTTCGACGTTATCCAATCCGTTTAATACGGCGAGCGCTTCTTTTGCGTACTTTACTTTATCGTCATAACTGTCGAAATTATGTCTTCTCGCTATGGAATATAACTTAAAATCGATAAGCGGCAATGCTTCTTGCATCAGTTTTTCGTATCCGTCTCGTCCGTATGCCTTAACATAGTCGTCCGGATCGAGATTATCCGTAAGACAAACGACTTTAATGTCGATGCCCATGCCTTTTAACAGTTCCAATCCGCGAATAGTGGCGTTTTGTCCGGCGCTGTCGCCGTCGTAAGAGACGTAAACAATGTCGGCATAACGCTTGATCTCGCGGCATTGTTCGAGAGTAAGAGAGGTGCCCATAGATGCTACGGCGTACGGAATGCCCGCCTGATTGAGGCTGATTACGTCCATATGCCCTTCTACGAGGATCATTTTTCTCGGCGCGTCCTGCTTGTATTTTTTAAAGATGTTAATGCCGAAAAGATTCTTTCTTTTGTTGAACGCAAGGGTCGTAGACGTGTTCTTATATTTTGCGAAATCAGGTTTCTTTTCTAATAATCTGCCCGTAAAACCGAGTACTTTTCCGCTTCCGCTGATGATGGGTATAATAAGTCGCCCGCCGAAGAAGTCGTACGTCTTACCGCTTTCGTTAACGCCGATCACTCCCGCTTCTTTCATGGTCGAGACGTCGTAGCCTTTTTGCGTAAGATACTGCGGTAAGGTATCAAAATCGGGCGAATAACCCATCCCGAAACGGTTTACCGTCGACCAGGTCAGTTCTCTGCCGGCAAGGTATTCCCGTGCGATCGCTCCGGAATCGGATTTTAAGCAATTATAATAAAACATAGCCGTCTCTTTATTAACGGCGTATATTTTTTCCAAAGTCTTTTTTCGTTTTGCTTCTTCCGGATTATACGTTTGTTCGGGAAGTTCGAGACCGGCGCGACGAGCGAGCGCTTCTACCGCTTCGACGAATGTCATCCCGTTTTCTTCCATCATAAATGTGAAGATATTCCCGTGTTTACCGCATCCGTAGCAGCGATAGACCTGCTGGTCGCATCTTATCTGAAAAGAAGGCGTCTTTTCTTTATGAAACGGACAGCATGCCCAATAGTCCCGTCCTTTTCTGGAAACGGGAATATACTGTCCGATCACGTCGGCGATGTCCAATCTGCTTTTGATCTGCTCGATAAAACTGTCCGGATACATATTTGCCTACCAATGATTAATTCGACAAA
This sequence comes from uncultured Eubacteriales bacterium, assembly GCA_902766325.1. Taxonomy (GTDB): domain Bacteria; phylum Bacillota; class Clostridia; order Christensenellales; family DTU072; genus CAG-1782. Next base: position 3,490 of record CACXDF010000156.1, read on the forward strand.
ATGCGCCGTATATCCTAATTTATATCATAGAATTTCTTAATTTAATATAAATAGACGACATATTAAGAAGATATCTTTGCTTGCTTACTTCGTCCATTTTCGATAATTCTTTTTTGTCGGTCAAAATTTCAAGCGGATTGACGAATTCTTCTTCGGCGAGTACCTCAGCGATCAATTGACGGTACCGGGCGACTTCGGCCAGCGGTAATTTTTTTCCGTTCAAAAAGATCGAGTCGTCGCCCGATTTGACTAAAGTCATTCTTTGCAGTCTGATTTTTGCCGTTCTCACAACGTCTGTTTTCATATATATTTACCTCCTTTGTTATTTTACTTTATTATTTTGTCGTATGGTTTACGTTGACAAGATCGGATAATTAACGTCAAAATAATCCATTAATCTGTTTTTTGCGACAAATTTATTTATTTGGGGAAAATGGTTTGACTTTTAAAAGGAAATCATATAATATAATAGCAATATTTCCGAAACAAAGGGGGTGAATTATCATGGCTACGGTATACGTTAAAGAAAACGAATCGGTAGACAGCGCCTTCCGTCGTTGGAAAAGAAAGTGTTCTACTGACGGCATCATCGGTGATCTCAAGAAGCACGAAGTTTATGAGAAACCGAGCGTCAAGAGAAAGAAGAAAGCGGAAAACGCCAGAAAGAGAAAGTATTAATTAAAAAAAACGCACCGATCACGGTGCGCTTTTTTTATTTTTTCTTTAAGAAAATTTATCGAGAACGGTGATAAAATCGGGCAGTTCCGTTTTCTCTTCCTTCGTTTTTTTATCGACGCGCATAACGGCCGTTTTGTCGAGATGCGGCATCGTTGTGATCTCGATGTATTCGTTTTTA
>CACXDF010000157.1 GCA_902766325.1 uncultured Eubacteriales bacterium
AATAACTCCGTTTCGAGTACAATGTCGTGACTGTGATCATGGTCGTTTGCGCAGACGAATGCGGCTTCTACCGAATACTCGCCGTTGTCTTCGGTCCAAGTAAACACGGGCGATGCGCCGTAAGCGTGACCGGTGGCGGAGAGTGCGTCTACGTGCTCGTCTTCGTATTCCGTTTCATTATAAACGACGGAAGCGTAATAGATGATAAAGCCGTCTTCGATGCAAGAGGGGAGAGCCATTTCGTGTCGGACGTCTTCGGGATCGATGTTAACGACGTGCACGTGCTCGTGATTGTGAGTACAGTAGAATTTGACCGCTACGGCATAGCCGAGAATGGTCACGGCATCATCGTCATTCGAAGCGGCGTTTTGCGCGCCGGAAAGGGGCGTCCAAATGAATTCCGGTTCGGAAGAATAATCGTGTCCGAGCGCGGAACCTTCCGAAACGACGACTTTAACGTCGGAATACGTTTTTCCGTTTGCTTCGGCCGTAGCGGTATAAGCGATATAGCCGTCCTCTTCGCAGGTCGGTTCCGTAATGGCGGAAGTAACGATTGCCGGGATGATGAGGGCGTTTCCGCCGTTCAGATCGGCAAAGGAAAGGGTTGCGGTATCGTCCGTCCACGTCCAGGAGGGCGCGTCGAAGTTATAGAGCGGCCCGTCCTTGACCTCGATATCGGCGACGGCAATGGCCGCGCCGGCGATAGACAGGGTGCAATGCAGAAGTTTGGGTTCGGAAACGGAAAAAGCGTAGCTGCCGTTTGCGTTGTTATCGTCCTTCACGAAAAGCACGTTCCCTTGCAGGTCGGTGGCCGTGACGGTAAATATTTCTTCGGTACCGAGAACGACGTCGCTTACGTTGATAAAGACGTCCTTGTTTTCGCTGCGTACGTTGATCTTACCGCGGGATATCCGGGAAGATGCGGTGATATAAGATTTTTCCGTAAAAACTTTTTCGTCGCTTTGGACGCGGATCATGTATTCCTGATTGGCTTTCAGTCCGGTAAAGGTGACGAATATGCTGTCTGCGGTGATTTGCTGTTCGAAATGCGATCCGTCATTGCTTTCCAATACGGCGTAAACGCCGTTTTCAAAGTCCTGCGCCTGCGCGTTTTGCATTTCGAGGCGAAACACGAGACAATCGACGTCGGCCATGACGAGAGAAAGATTAACGCTGAGCGTGCTGACAAAAACGGCTACGACAATGAAGGCGGTGACTACGGCGGATGCGGCTACGCCGGCAATGGCGCCGATACCGCTCCCGATGGCGGACGCAATGGTAGATCCGACGGTGGTAGCCGCCGTCGCGCCGGTTGTGGCCGTAGCGGTAGCCGTTGCGGCCGTGCTCAACGTTCCGGTCGCGGGAGTAAGCGAGGAAGAAAGATCCTTTATCGCGTCTGCATTATTGCTCGTACCGTTTGTTCCGGAACCGGTTTGGTTTCCGACGGGGGAACGATCGTTTCTTGAAAACGATTCGTTCGGACGTGATAATTCTTTCTGCGCGGAAGTCGGCGCTTCTTTGATAAAGCGCGGGGCGTCGTTGCCGAACCTCAGTTTTCCGTCGTTAAGGTTTTTCCTCAACACTCCGTCGGGGTTGTTTATGTGATAGTTATTGAATTCGTTTTCCACTTTCGATAATAAATATCATGCCCGAAGGCTATTCTCAGATGTCGTTGAGTTCTCCGTCCGCAAGGTTCTTGCTGAGCTCTTTTTGTTCTTCGACGAATTGTTTCGCTTCTTTCTTTTGAGCTTTGGTCGCGTCTTTGAATTCGGTCGGTTGATTGAGAACGATCTGCGGGAAGGGGATATTGATGTTGTTCTTATCGAAGATTAGTTTGAATTGTCTGTTCATATCTCTTTCCACTTGATATCTGGCGCCTTCTTCGCAGTTTGCCACGAAGCGGATCACGACGGCGGAGTCGCCCAGTTCGGATACGCCGCGGTAGAAGGGACCTTCTTTGATATCGGGGATGGCCTCTTTGACGGCGGGCAGATTTTCTTTCAAAATAGCTTCGACGCGTTCAAGGGACTCGCCGTACTCGATGCTCAGGTCGCAGATCGCCAAAGAGAGTTGATTGGTCATATTGATGACCGTTTTCAAGTCGGAGTTGTTAATGATCTTTATATTACCGCCGATATCCACGATCTGCGTGGTGCGGATACCGATCTCTTTGACCGTGCCGCGGAAACCGTCTACGACGATGATATCGCCGACGTCGAAAACTTTTTCAAACACGATGAAGAGTCCGGCGATGATATCGGCGATGAGCGGCTGCGCTCCGAGACCTACGATCAATCCCAAGATCCCGATACCTGCGAGGATGGCCGTCGTATCGACGCCTACCGTTTTCAGGATGAGGAATGCCAGAACGATGATCGCGGC
>CACXDF010000158.1 GCA_902766325.1 uncultured Eubacteriales bacterium
TATGCAAAAAGCGGTTTATTAATACATATCTCCGCCCATCGGGGGTTGAACCGGCGCCGGGGGTTCGGGGATGTCGGCGACGAGGGCTTCGGTGGTGAGCAGGGTCGCGGCGACCGAGGCGGCGTGTTGGAGCGCGCTGTGGGTGACCTTGGTCGGATCGAGAATGCCGGCTTCCATCATGTCGCAATAGACGTCCTTACCCGCATCGTAACCGTAGTTGGGCTTTTCCGCTTTCAGGATGGTGTTGACGACTACGCCGCCGTCCACGCCCGCGTTCGCGGCGATCTGACGGATAGGAGCTTCCAAAGCCTTGCAGACGATTTTGGCGCCCGTGGCTTCGTCTCCTTCCAACTTCTCGGCGAAGCCTTTCAGCGTCTTGGAGATGGTAAGTAGTGCAATACCGCCGCCTGCGACGATACCTTCTTCCACAGCCGCTCTCGTGGCGGAAAGGGCGTCTTCTATACGCAGTTTAGTATCCTTCATTTCCACTTCCGTCGCAGCGCCGACGTTGATAACGGCGACTCCTCCGGCGAGCTTAGCCAGTCTTTCCTGCAATTTTTCTTTATCGTAGCTCGACGTGGATACGGCGAGTTCGGCTTTGATCTGGTTAACGCGAGCCTTGATGTCTTCGGGGTTACCTGCGCCGTCAACAATGGTGGTATAATCCTTGTTGACTTTGACGGTCTTGGCTCTGCCGAGCACGGCGACGGTGGCGTCTTTAAGTTCCAGACCCATTTCTTCGCTGACGACGGTGCCGCCGGTAAGCGCGGCGATATCGGCGAGCATGGCCTTTCTTCTGTCGCCGAAGGCGGGAGCCTTGACGGCAACGACGTTCAGGATGCCTTTGATCTTATTGACGACGAGAGTGGCGAGCACTTCGGCTTCATAATCCTCGGCGATGATGAGCAGTTTTAATCCGCTCTTCATGACGGCTTCCAGAACGGGCAGGATCTCTTGGATAGAAGATATCTTTTTGTCGGTGATGAGGATAACGGGGTTGTCCATTTCCGCTTCCATCTTGTCGGCGTTGGTGACCATGTAGGGGCTGGCATAGCCGCGGTCGAACTGCATACCTTCCACGACGTTCAGTTCGGTGAGCATAGTCTTACTTTCGTCAACGGTGATGACGCCGTCCTTGCCTACTTTTTCCATAGCTTCGCTGATGAGCGCGCCGATCTTTTCGTCTCCGGCGGAAATGCTGGCGACCGAAGCGATCTCGGACTTTTCTCCGATCTCTTTGCTGTTTTTCTTTAATTCTTCCACGACCTTATCGGTAGCTTTGAGGATACCGCGTCTTAATTCCATCGGGTTGGCTCCGGCGGCTACGTTTTTCAAACCTTCTTTAATAATGGCCTGCGCGAGGACCGCCGCGGTGGTGGTACCGTCGCCCGCGATGTCGTTGGTCTTGGTGCTGACTTCTTTGATGAGTTGCGCCCCCATGTTCTCAAAGGGGTCTTTCAGTTCGATCTCTTTAGCGATGGTAACGCCGTCGTTGGTGATGAGCGGACTGCCGAATTTCTTTTCCAGAACGACGTTTCTTCCCTTGGGTCCGAGCGTCAATTTAACGGTGTTTGCCAAAGCGTCAACGCCTGCTTCCAGGCTCTTACGCGCCTCTTCGGCGTACTTAAATTGTTTTGCCATAAGTTATTGCCTCCTTATATTGATAGTTAGTCGACCACGATCGCCAGAATGTCGCTCTGACGAATAATGGTGACCGGGCCGTCGTCCAATTTGAACTCCGTTCCCGCATATTTGGAATAAAGGATCTTATCGCCGACCTTTACTTCCATCTTGATCTCTTTTCCATCCACGATACCGCCGGGACCAACCGCGATAACGGTAGCCATAACGGGCTTTTCTTTGGCGTTTCCGGTCAGAATGATCCCACTCGCCGTGGTCTCTCTCTGCTCTTCCTGCTTAATGACGACTTTGTCGAATAACGGTTTTAAAGTCATACTTGCCTCCTTATATACGTTTTTTGAATTAGCACTCTTTGTGTTTGACTGCTAAACATTATAGCACCTCCCTTTTCCATTATCAAGCGAATGAGAACATTTTTTTTACAAATAAAAAATTTTTTTGTCGAAAGGGACCATTTTGTGCTCGATAAAAAACAATTCGACGCGAACGGGAATAAATCCTAAACCGACGAATAAAAAATATGATCGGGCAAAAATTCCCCCCTGTACAAAACTTTTTTTTATGCTATACTTAAAGGAGTCTTTTATTCTTTATTTATCATAACGCACGCGTAAGGAGTTATCGGGCAATGAAAGGAAACGGCAAGTTTGGCGGATTTATTAAACGCTGGAAAGAAGAAAAATCGA
>CACXDF010000159.1 GCA_902766325.1 uncultured Eubacteriales bacterium
GCGCCACGCGCGAACGTATGCGACGAATGGAAAAGAAATCTGTCTCCTTGCAAGAAAAAATGGACGAAATAAAACTCGTCAACCGCGCCAAATGGGTTCTTATCACCCATCTAAATATGAACGAGGACGCCGCCCACCGCTATATCGAAAAACAAGCTATGGATCGCTGTCTCCCCAAGCGCACGATCGCCGAAGACATCTTGCGCACGTATAAAGAATAAATCAAAGCCCCGAAACAAAAGCGTTTCGGGGCTTTTTTCAATATATCGACACTTATTATTTTACCATAGGCGGAACGTCGATAGTCACGTCAGACAGCGGGAAAGAACAGCAGGGATGAATATACCCGAATTCTTTATCGGCGAGACGTCTGCCGTCGACAGAGGCGGGAGTGTAGACCTTACCGGAAAGCAATTGAGAATGACACCATCCGCATCTTCCGCTGCGGCAATCGGACGGCGGATTCAGTCCGGCCTGTTCCATAGCGCGAAGCAAAGTAGTATCCGCGGAACACTTAATAACGCTTTCCTTACCGCAGATACGGACGGTCAACGTAAATTCTTCGTTGATATTACCGGGATAGTCGGCGTTCTTTTCGGGATGGAAGTATTCGCCGAAGAGTTCGTGACGAACGAATTTTTTGCGAATGCCCAGTTTTTCGATCTCCTTGTCGGCGAAATTATACATCGCTTGCGGACCGCACATAAAGATGGAATACTCCCCTTTCGGCGCGTATTTTTTGATCAGTTCCGCCGTAATAAAACCGCTCTCGCAACCTTCTTTTTCTTCGTTGCTTAGTACGTTGACGAGCTTGATCTTATCACACTTCTTCGCCATTTCTCCGATCTCGTCGCTGAAGACCGCGTCGTCAAAGGTACGGCTGCCGTATAAGAGTACGAGCGAGCACTTTTCGTCGCCTTCCGAAATGGATTTGGCGAGCGCTCTGAACGGAGTGATACCGCTTCCGCCCGCGATACCGATAACGGTAGATGCGTCGCGCAAAGGTTCGTACGTAAAGTCGCCCTGCGGAGCGGATGCAGTCAATTGAGTGCCGACGGTCCAGTTATCCAAAATAAACTCGGAGCAAACGCCGCCGCCGACCCTTTTTACGGTTATCATATACTTTCCGTCCAACGTGTCGCGCGGGGAAGAAGCGATCGAGTACGGACGATGGAAAGGCTTTCCTTCGATATCTACGGTAACGCTCAGATATTGTCCCGCGGAAAACCAAGCCAACTTTTCCGTTCCTCTTTCTTTATCCGCTACGAAAACAAAACTCTTCATATCTTTGCCGTGCGGGATGATCTCGGCGACTTTCAGATACTGAACGTGCGGATGAAGCGATAACGCCAGTTTATTGGGAAGATAAGAATACAGATCGCGCGCGGGTTCGTCCGACGCTTTACCGATTGCTTTTAATCTGCTATAAAACGACTTGATGATGGCAAGCCTGCTCAAACTTTTTATGGTCGATTTCGCCATTTTACTTTTCCTCCTTTAATTCTTTTACAGTCGCCTTACCGGCTTTATCTCCGGTGATATAACCGGACGGATAGCCGTCGCCTCTGGTATGATGGCCGCCGCAGAACTTCATGTTTTTGACGGTGTATTCCATCGGTTCCATAACGACGCGCCCGATGATGTTATCCCACGTTTCGCTGGCATAACCGTAAATAGCGCCTTCCGGAGTGCCTAAATAACGAGCGAAGGTGACCGGCGTCGCAACGACGATCTCTTCGATATGCGGCATGATCGACACACCGAGCGTCTTTTCGTAGTCGAGTATATACCGCTTTGCGACCTCATTTTTATAGTCTTTATAAGTAGTCTCGTTCAAATCTTCCGGCAAATCGCCCGGCATGAACGGTATAGTAAAGAACAGCGTGCTGGTACCCTTCGGCGAGGATTCCGGGAGCACCTTATTCAGACAGTTGACGACGTATATCCCCATTTCTTTTCTCTTATCGAATTGTACTCGGGAGTCGTTATCGCTGAAAATAAAGACGCTGTAATCGTTGATCCCCAGTTCTTCCATCGAGCGATCCAGACCGAGATAAATGGTAATAAAGGTCATACCTATCTTTCTTGCGTTCGCCAGTTTTTTCATACGCTTGGGCAGTTTTTTCGCGTCGGAACGGTTGATCACGTTAGCGGGAATAACGTTACTGATGATCTTCTTTGCGTACAGCTTTTCGCCGTTTGCCACCACGCCGATCGCCGCGCCTTTCTCGTCGAAAAGGAATTCGGTTACTTCGCTGTTATAGCGGATCTCTCCGCCAAAACCCTGAAATGCTTTTACCAAAGACAGCGACAACTCGTGCGAGCGATTATGCGGCATAGAGGGTTTGACCTTCGCATACGCCGTAAGTAAACTGATATAATGCACGGCGTTCAGATCGTCGGTAGGAACGCCCAAATAACACCAATAGGTATTGAGGATGCTCCTGGCCTTTTCGGGAATGCCGAGCGCGATCTCGACTTCTTCTATACTGTGGGATCCGAGTCGCATAAAATCGCCGTACTTGTTCATCAATGTGAGCGGATTCATTTTTCCGGTGTTGACGTAACGCTGCGCGGCGTCGATCTGCTCAATGAGATCAAAGAGTTTTTTTACCTTATCGCGGCATCCGGGCACGGCTTTTTCCATATCGTCGAAAAAGCGTTCTCCCGTATGCAAAACGAGATCGTATCCGTCTTTATCCTTGGATATAACGCGAAACAAGGTATCCTCGTGCACAAGATCGACCCTCGCGCCGAGACGAGTAAATATCTCTTTGGACGACTCAAGGTCCTCCGACGTGCTTTCGTCGCAAAGTTCATGTAAGGCCGTCTCGAATTCGAATCTGCCTCGCACGAAACTGGTGGCGCATCCCCCGGGGAGATTGTGCTTCTCGAGCAAAAGGGTCTTATAGCCCTCTTTTGCCACATCCGCCGCGGCAACAAGACCACCGTTTCCCGCGCCGACGACAATTACATCATACTGTTTCATGAATGTGTCTCCTTGTTAAATTTATTTTCAAATCAACGGTTTAAAATAAAGATTTTAAAATCGACTAAAACGACGCTCGCGCCCGCATACGTCTCCGGACTCGATCGCTCTTTCACTCTTAAAAAAATCTTTACCGTATGTAAAATTTTACCAAAAACAGAATCGACTGTCAATACGGTTACGGCTGAAAGAGTTGTTTTTCAATGGATAAATTTTTCTTGCGATAAAAAAAATTATTTCCCGGCGTGTTTTTTCTCCATCCAATCGACGATGTAATCGAAAACCTCGTCGTCAATGGCGTGTTCCAACTTGCAGGCCGCCTCTTTGGCCTTGTCTTCCGGTATTTCCATAATGGTAAGCATTTTCAAAAATACGTTATAGCGTTTTAGAATACGCTCCGCGTGTTTTTGTCCGAGATCCGTCAAAAAAACGTTATTGCTTTCATCCGTCCTTACTTCTCCCGCCGCGATGAGACGGTCGACGGCGTTTGTAACGCTCGGTTTGGAAAGTCCCAATTCTTCCGCAATGTCGATTTTACGAACGGCACCTTTCCTTTTGCCGATCGTATATATGGCTTTTAAATACATTTCCTGGCTTTCCGTACCGTTCATTTTACCCCCGTAGCGAAGCGTCGTAACATTATTGTATCATTTTATCTTTTTTACGTCAACAAACAACGGCGCAACCGATCGTATATACCCGATCGGCGTGTCGTACGATAATAACAATGACGCGTCGCCTACGAGAACGATCGACGAAAAC